>JAUWAH010000203.1 GCA_030602145.1 Desulfobulbus sp. | reverse complement strand
GCCACCCCGAATCGGCCGGCCGGCTTGAGAGAGTGTACCGGGAACTGGAACGGTTGGAACCAGCCGGCCTCCTTGTTTTTCCAAACTTTGATCCGGCCGATCAGAGCGTCATCGCCCTCAACCACAGTCCGGAATTGATCCGGAAGATCACGGCCACCGCCGACCGGGTCGCCAGCTATCTCGATGGCGACACCCGCACCTCGGCCGCATCCTCGGCTGCGGCCCTGATGGCCGCTGGGGCGGTCATCGAAGGCGTCGGCCGCCTGGTGCGTGGTGAGATCGACAATGGGTTCTGCCTGGTTCGGCCCCCGGGACACCATGCCGAGAATGAACGGGCCATGGGATTTTGCCTGTACAACAACATCGCCGTGGCGGCCCGGTGGGCGCTGGCCCGGAATTTGGTCGACCGCATTCTGATCGTGGACTGGGATGTGCACCACGGCAACGGTACCCAGCACAGCTTTGCCGCCATCGACAAGGTGCTGTTCTGCTCGATCCATCAATCGCCGCTCTATCCGGGAACAGGATCCCTGTCCGAAACCGGCGAGGGAACCGGTCGGGGGTACACGGTGAACATCCCCCTGAGTAGCGGCCACGGCGACGAGGCCTATGCCCGGGTCATGAACGAAATCATCGTGCCGCTCGCCCGCACCTACCACCCCGACCTGATTCTTGTTTCCTGCGGCTTTGATTGCATGGCCGGCGATCCGCTCGGATCGATGCGGGTGACACCGGCGGGAATTGCCTACCTGACCAGATCCCTGGTCGAGGTGGCGGTCGAGGTGTGCCGGGGCCGGCTACTTTTGACCCTGGAAGGCGGCTACAGTCCGGAGAATATGAATCAGGGAGTGATGGCCGTGCTCTCAGAACTGTGCGGCGAACCCCTGGCGGCCGATCATCCCCAGTGGCTGCCCCCCGCGGACCTGCACCGCCTTCGCACCACCAGGATCCAAACACCATCCATCGAACAGGCCCTTCGATCGTTTTCCCGCCGGGAGACCTGGAAGGAAGTGCGCCGCGAGGTGGAATAATGCTTTTTTTCGATCTCCTTTTATGCCACACTCTTTTCTGGACACTGACATTTGGTCCCCTTTTTTTCATTGGGGGAGAGGGCATGATGCGACGCGCTTGAAGGGATATGGTTGCCAAAATTCTCGTAGCGGATGACGATATGCTGGTTCGGTCGGCCATCCAAAAAATTCTCCATATGTTCCACCACGAGGTCGTGGCGGTGGAATCCGGCCGACAGGTGCTCGAACGGGTATCCGACGAGTTCGATGTCATTGTCCTCGACATCAACATGCCGGACATGGACGGCTTTGAGACCCTGGAGCGGCTTAATCAGCAGCATATTGATATCCCTGTGCTTTTTCTCACCGGGGCGGGCACCATGGATTACGCCGTCAAAGCCATCAACCTCGGGGCCTACGATTTTCTCACCAAGCCGATCGCCGATATCGAACTTTTCCACATCAAGGTGAAACGGGCCGCCGAAAAGCGGCATTTCCTCCTCCAGGAAAAGGCCTACAAGAAACGATTGGAAGCCGAGGTCCAGAACAAAACCCGGGAACTCGCCCAAAAGAACATGCTGCTCGAGCGCTACAGCAACGACCTGGAAAACGCCACGGTCCAGATCATGACCAGTTTGCAGACGGCCATGGAGGAAAAGGACGGCTATACCGCCGGGCATACCCGCCGGGTGACTGAACTGGCCCTGCTCCTCGGGCAATCTGCCGGCATGAGCGGTGACGACATCACGGTACTGCGGCGGGCATCCCAGTTCCACGACATCGGCAAACTGGTGATCGACCTGTCCTGCATCCAGAAAGCCGGAGCGCTGACCCCGGAGGAGTGGGAGTTGATCAAGAAACACCCCGGAATAGGGGCCAGCATCATCGAACCCCTGACCTTCATGGAGCGGGAGCGGGACATTATCCGCCATCACCACGAGAAGCTCGACGGTTCAGGCTACCCGGATGGCATCGGCGGCAACGACCTGGAAGTCCTGACCCGGATCATAACCATCGCCGACAGTTACGACGCCATGACCTCGCGCCGCAATTACCGGCGCAACCTGACCTCCGCCGAGGCGGTGGGCGAGTTGCGCCGCTGCGCCGGCAGCCAGTTCGATCCCGAGCTGGTGGAAATTTTTGCGGGGGTTGTTCTTTCCGCCCGTTCGCTGTATAAACAGTAGCTGTTTGCGTGCGGACAACCGCTCGAGTTTATCACTGTTTTTTCCGGCAAACATTCCCATGAAAATAACCCGAGAAGAAGTGCGGCATGTGGCCAAGCTGGCCCGTCTTGACCTGACCGACGCCGAGGTGGACCGGATGACCGGCCAACTCGACGCCATTCTCACCTATGTGGCCAAGCTCGACGAACTGGACACGACCGGCGTGGTCGCCACCACCCACACCCAACAGGTGGTCAACGCCTTTCGCGACGACGTTGTCCGTCCCTCGCTGCCCCGGGAACAGGCCCTGGCCAACGGACCCGAGCAAAACGGCGAGAGCTTCGTGGTGCCACGGGTCATCGGCTGATTCACCCCCTTCCCTCCCACCAGAAGTACATCACATGGAATACTCTTCACTTACCCTGCACGAGGCCCTCGGCCTGCTGGATGGTGGCCAGGTCAGTTCGGTGATGCTTACCGAATCGGTGCTGGCCCGCATCGATGCCGTCGAGCCCACGGTACAGGCCTACCTGGCCCTGGACCGGGACGGCGCCCTGCGTCAGGCCCATCAGGCCGACCAGCTCAGGAAAAACGGCCAGGCCGGCCCCCTGTGCGGCCTGCCGGTGGCTGTCAAGGATGTGTTGTGCACCACCTCGATGCCGACCACCTGCGGTTCCAGGATGTTGGAGGGGTTTGTCGCCCCCTATGACGCCACTGCGGTCCGCAGGTTGACCGATGCCGGCGCGGTGCTGCTGGGCAAATTGGCCATGGATGAGTTTGCCATGGGCTCCACCAGCGAGAACTGCGCCTTCAAGGTGCCGAACAATCCCTGGAAACCCGGCTATGTGGCCGGCGGTTCCAGCGGCGGTTCCGCCGCCGCGGTTGCCGCCGACGAATGTTTCGCCTCGCTCGGCTCCGATACCGGCGGCTCGATCCGTCAACCGGCCTCGCTCTGCGGGACCGTGGGCATGAAACCCACCTACGGCCGGGTTTCCCGCTACGGCCTGGTGGCCTTTGCCTCGTCGCTCGACCAGGTCGGCCCGCTCACCAAGGACGTACGCGACTGCGCCCTGATGATGCAGGTCATCAGCGGTCACGATCCCCTGGATTCGACCTCGATCGACAGGCCGGTGCCTGACTACACCTCCGCCCTCCAGGAGGGTCTTAAGGGGATGAAGATCGGTATCCCTAGGGAGTATTTCGGCCAGGGACTCGATCCCGAGGTGGAACGGAGTGTTCGGGAAGGCATAGTCATGCTCAAGGATGCCGGTGCCGAGATCGTCGAGGTTACCCTGCCGCACACCGACTACTGCGTCGCCGTCTATTACCTGATCGCGCCAGCCGAGGCCAGCTCCAACCTGGCCCGCTACGACGGGGTTCGCTACGGATTTCGCGACCGGTCGGCATCCTCCCTGCTCGAAATGTACAGCCGGAGCCGATCGAAGGGGTTCGGCGACGAGGTCAAGCGACGCATCCTGATCGGCACCTATGCCCTTTCCTCCGGCTATTACGATGCCTTCTACAAGAAGGCCTCCCAGGTACGCACCCTGATCAAGGATGACTTTGCCCGCGCCTTCGCCGCCTGCGATCTGATGGTCTCGCCGGTGACGCCGACCCCGGCCTGGCCGATTGGCGACAAGGCCGATGATCCGCTGGCGCTCTATCTATCCGACATCCTCACCCTGTCCGCCAACCTGGCCGGCATCCCCGGTCTGTCGGTGCCCTGCGGGTTCAACGGCGAAGGATTGCCGATCGGACTTCAGTTGCAGGCAGCCCATTTTGACGAGGAAAAACTGCTGCGCGCCGCCTACAATGTGGAACTACGTGCCGGCCTGGTCGGTAAAAAACCTTCACTTGCCTGATTATGCAACTTCCCACTCCCCAACACATCGCCGCCATCGTCCCCTACCCGCCCGGCAAACCCATGGATGAGCTGGAGCGCGAATACGGTGTGACCAACGCCATCAAACTGGCCTCCAACGAGAACGCCTGGGGTCCTTCACCCAAGGCAGTGGCCGCCATCGGCGCCATGCTGCACACCCTGCACCGTTATCCCGACGGCTCAAGCTATTATCTCACCGAGGCCGTGGCCCGCTGGATCGGCGCATCGCCCGAGGAGATCGTGCTCGGCAACGGCAGCAACGAGGTGATCGAGTTTCTGGTCAAGGCCTTCGTGGGCACCGGCGACGCGGTGATCACCAGTCACCCTTCGTTTCTGATGTACCAGAAGTTTGTCCAGGTACGCGGCGGCAGCAACGTGGTCGTTCCCCTCAAGGCGATGCACCACGATCTGGAGGCGATCGCGGCGGCGGTCACTGATCGCACCCGGCTGATCTTCATCGATAACCCCAACAACCCCACCGGCACCCTGATCGACAGAAAGACTTTTGCCGACTTTCTCGCCACCCTGCCGCAGTCGGTGATCGTGGTGGTCGACGAGGCCTACGTTGACTTTGTCGAACCCTCGGAACGGATCGACATCATGGCGTCTATCCGTCATCCCGAGGGGATTCCGGCTGTGGTCAGCCTGCGCACCTTCTCCAAGGCCTTCGGGCTGGCCGGTCTGCGGGTCGGGTTCGGGGTCATGCATCGTGACGTGGCCTCCCTGCTCCACCGGGTCCGGCAACCGTTCAACATTAACCTGGTGGCCCAGGCCGGCGCCCTGGCCGCCCTGGACGATACCGATCACTACAACACGACCCTGCGCGGCACCGCCGAGGGGCGTGCCTGGCTGAGCCGGGCGATGACCGAACTGGGGTGCCGGCCGTATCCCTCGTACACCAATTTCTTCCTGATCGACGTCGGCGGCGATGCCACCCGGCTGTACGAGGCCATGTTGTACAAGGGGGTGATCGTTCGTTCGATGAAGGCCTACGGCTATCCGGAATGCATTCGCATTACCGTGGGCACGGCCGAAGAGAACCAGCGGTTCGTGACCGCCCTGGGCGACTGCTTGCGGGATCTGGGCTATGGGCGCCGGTAACCGGATCGTCACCATCGACGGGCCGTCCGGCGGGGGAAAATCCACCGTCTCCCGTGCCCTGGCCGCAAAACTCCACTTCACCTACCTGGATACCGGCGCCATGTACCGGGCGGTGGCCTTCCAGTGCCTGGAACAGGGTGTCGATCCGGCCGACAGCGTGCCCCTGGAACTCCTGCTGGCCACCCTGCGCATCGAATTGCTGCCGCCAGCGGCCGGCGAGGATGATGTCCGCGTGCTGGTAGACGGCCGGGAGGTGGGTGACCGGCTGCGCACCCCGGAGATGGGCAT
>JAUWAH010000130.1 GCA_030602145.1 Desulfobulbus sp. | reverse complement strand
GCTGGTCATGGGCGTCGGCGCCGATGCCTGTTATATTGCCTCGGACATTCCCGCCCTGCTGCCCTACACCCGTGAGGTCATTTTTCTCGATGACCGGGAAATGGCGGTGCTGCACAAGGGAGCCTACACTATCTTGCAGGTCGATGATGGCACTGAACTGACCAAGACCATCTCGCTGATCGACTGGAACGCCTCCATGGCCGAGAAAGCCGGCTATCGTCATTTCATGCTCAAGGAGATTTTCGAGCAGCCGCAGGCGATCCTCAATACAGTCAGCGGGCGGATCGTCCCCGATACCGGGTATGTCGACCTGCCCGAAATCGGTCTTGACCATGCGGCCATCAATGCCATCGAGCGTGTTGCCCTGGTGGCCTGCGGCACCTCATGGCATGCCGCCCTGGTTGCCAAATACTGGATTGAAAAATGGGTGGGGCTGCCGGTGGAGGTGGATATCGCTTCCGAGTTCCGCTATCGCCGATTGCTGGTCAACGAACGAACCCTCACCATCGCCATCTCTCAATCCGGCGAGACCGCCGATACCCTGGCGGGCATCCGCCGGGCGGCCCAACTTGGGTCCAAAGTGCTGACAGTCTGCAACGTCGTCGGTTCAACCATGACCCGCGAGGCCGATGGCGTCATCTATACCCACGCCGGGCCGGAAATCGGCGTGGCCTCGACCAAGGCCTTCACCTGCCAATTGGCGGCCCTCTTCCTCCTGACCCTTTTTCTCGGTCAAACCCGCAAGACCATTGACCCGCTCACCCAGAAGAAGATGGGTCTTGCCCTGATCGACATCGCCGGGGTCATTGGCACTGAGTTGCCCCGCATGCAGACTGAGATCCAGGAGTGCATCGAGCGGTACTACGAAGCTAAGGATTTTCTGTTCGTCGGTCGGGGGCTCAGCTATCCCATTGCTCTGGAAGGGGCACTCAAGCTCAAGGAGATTTCCTATATCCACGCCGAAGGCTATGCCGCCGGCGAACTCAAGCACGGCCCCATTGCCCTCATCGATCGCGACATGCCGGTGGTGGCACTGGTGCCCAGGGATTCGGTCTATCTGAAGGCGGTTTCCAACGTCGAGGAGATCAAGGCCCGTCAGGGGCGTTTGCTGCTCTTCGGCACCGAAGGTGACGAGCACCTGTCATCGCTGACCAACGATGTCTTTTATCTTCCCGATGTGCATGAGGATCTTAATCCGCTCCTCTATACCATTCCCGCCCAGTTGCTCGCCTACGAGATCGCCAACCGCCGCGGTTGCGATGTCGATCAGCCCCGCAATCTGGCCAAAAGCGTCACCGTGGAATAGCGTTTCACGCTCCCTCACTTTGCTTGCAGCAAACGGCCGTATGGGATGTGCCCCATGCGGCCGTTTTTTTGGCAGCAAGCCATTTTCCCTTCTTCCCACCCGATTTTGACCCGCTCGTCGTACGTTGTTTCGTGATACGCCAGCAGATCTGCCGACACTTCGGCTGATCAGCCTTGACCACCTTGGCAGGCTCCACCGTGCAAGGAGAGGCCCGTCCTCCGATATGGCATTGTCTCCGCTGTCACCATCATTCATGTGCACCGATTGCCTGGTCAAAGTAAGTTTTCGCATGCGAAAGTGCAGCAGATTCTTCTGGCTTGTCTTTGATTTTATAGAAAATTTCCTCCTGAAATTGATCCGGGCTCGGTTGGGCATGCGGCTTTTCAGGCCGGTATTTCCGGACAGTAAGGGTCAAAAGTCTCGTGGAAGGTGGATGTCTGTCGAGGAGCGTGGCGACGAGAAATTTCTTTTTATTCCGGAGAGTTCTCGCTCCGCTCGACAAAAAAACAGTTTCCCGACTTTGTTCCAATCCATCATGGTTGAGAAAAGGCTTGCATACATTCATGGATGTATATATAAGTGTCGCCTTATGGAAAGGTCATCCCTCGCCGGAAGTCGGCGATGGCACCTATGTGGTTGAAAATATATGAGGAGTGCGGGTTTTATGTCCAGTGCGAAGAGAACAAGGTGGCTGCTGTTTGGTGTGCTCGTTGCGGGCTTGGCTGTCAGCGGCTGCAAGGGAACAGCGCAACAGCCTCCCAAAGGAGGTCCCATCGAGGTCGATGTGGTGACCCTGCAACCGCAGCCGGTGACCCTGATGGTGGAACTGCCCGGCCGAACATCGCCCTTCCGCATCGCCGAGGTCAGGCCCCAGGTGGGCGGCATCATCCAAAAACGACTGTTCGTCGAGGGCAGTGAGGTCAAGGCCGGACAACTCCTCTACCAGATCGACCCCGCCACCTATCAGGCCGCCTTCGACAGTGCCAAGGCAACCCTGGCCAGGACCGAGGCCCAGGAACACTCGGCCCGGCTCAAGGCTGAACGGTACCGTGTCCTAGTGCGCACCAAGGCAGTGAGCGAACAGGACCAGGTGGAGATCGAGGCGGCCTGGAAACAGGCGGTTGCCGATGTGGCTGCTGCCAAAGCCGCCCTGGCCAGCGCCCGCATCAATCTCGACTATACCAGGGTCATTGCCCCCATCTCCGGCCGCATCGGCAAGTCGAATATCACCGAAGGCGCACTGGTCACCGCCCAGCAGGCCGATCCATTGACCGTCATCCAGCAGCTTGATCCGCTGTATGTCGATGTCAACCAATCCAGCGCCGAACTGCTCGAATTGAGAAAGGAATTCGCCACCGGATCGACCCCGGATGCTGCCCGTCCCGCCTCCGAGGTGACGGTGCTGCTCGAAGATGCCACCGTTTATCGCCATACCGGTACCCTGGAATTTTCCGACGTGACCGTCAATCCGACCACCGGCACGGTAACCCTGCGGGCCATAGTCGCCAATCCGGATCAGGAACTGCTGCCGGGCATGTTTGTCCGTGCCCGCATCCTTAAGGGACAGCGACCCGAGGCCATCGTGGTGCCGGCGGTCGGCATCACCCGCAACAACAAGGGGCAGGCGGTGGTGATGGTGGTCAGCAAGGACCAGACGATCGAGGCCAGGTTAGTGCAGACCGGGCAGCAGGTCGGCGCCCAGGTGCTGGTGACCCAGGGGCTTGCCGCCGGCGAACAGGTGGTGGTGGCCGGCCTGCAGAAAATCAAGCCGGGGGTGCCGGTCAAACCGGTCGAGAAGGCCGCCTCGGTGGCAGCCACCCCGGCTGCGAAGACGGAGTAAGCCATGGCCCGTTTTTTTATCGATCGTCCCATCTTTGCCTGGGTTATCGCCATCGTCATCATGCTGGCCGGCGGCCTGTCGATCCTCCGGCTGCCCATAGCCCAGTATCCGGAGATCGCGCCGCCTTCGGTGCAGATCACCTCCAAGTATCCCGGCGCTTCGGCCAAGATCATCGAGGATAGTGTTACCCAGATCATCGAGCAGAACATGAACGGGCTCGATAACCTGCTCTACATGAACTCGCAGAGTTCCTCCTCCGGCAGTGTCACCATCACCCTGACCTTCGATGCCGGCACCGACCCGGACATCGCCCAGGTACAGGTGCAGAACAAGCTGCAGCAGGCGCTCAGTCTCCTGCCCCAGGAGGTGCAGCAGGAGGGGTCCAGGTGACCAAGTCCAACGCGACCTTCCTGATGATCGTCGGCCTGACCTCGACCGATGGCAGCATGGACAAAAACGATCTTTCCGACTTCATGGTCTCGACCCTCCGCGACCCCCTCAGCCGGACGCCGGGGGTGGGTTCGATCCGCATCTTCGGCAGTCAGTACGCCATGCGCATCTGGCTGGACCCCCACAAACTCAACAGCTACCAACTGACTCCGGTTGATGTCAAGTCCGCCATCCAGGCACAGAACAGGCAGGTGGCGGTGGGCGATATCGGCGGCACCCCCTCGGCCCCAGGACAACTGGTCAATGCCAGCATGATGGCCCAGACCAAGATGAGTTCACCGGAGGAGTTTGCCCGCATCCTGCTCAAGGTGAATAGCGACGGCTCCCAGATCCGGCTGGCGGATGTCGCCCGGGTGGAGATAGGCGGCGAAACCTACGACAACGTCACCACTTTCAATGGCAAGCCGGCAGCCGGCATGGCGATCATGCTGGCCACCGGCGCCAATGCCCTGGACACTGCCGAGGCGGTGCGCGTCAAGCTCGCCGAACTCCAACCCTATTTCCCGGCCGGGATCGAGGTGGTCTACCCGTATGACACCACCACCTTCATTAGGATATCCATCGAGGAGGTGGCCCACACCCTGGTGGAGGCGGTTATCCTGGTCTTTCTCGTCATGTACCTCTTTCTCCAGAATTTCCGAGCCACCCTTATCCCCACCATCGCCGTGCCGGTGGTCCTGCTCGGCACCTTCGGGATCATGGCCGCCTTCGGTTTTTCGATCAACACCCTGACCATGTTCGGTTTGGTCCTGGCCATCGGTTTGCTGGTCGACGATGCCATCGTGGTGGTGGAGAACGTCGAGCGGATCATGAGCGAGGAGGGACTGTCGCCCCTGGAGGCCACCCGCAAGTCCATGGACCAGATCACCGGCGCCCTGATCGGCATCGCCCTGGTGCTGTCGGCGGTGTTCGTGCCCATGGCCTTTTTTGGCGGGTCCACCGGCGCCATCTACCGCCAGTTTTCGCTGACCATCGTCTCCGCCATGGTGCTCTCTGTCCTGGTGGCCCTGATCCTCACCCCGGCCCTCTGCGCCACCCTTCTCAAACCGGTCGAGAAAGGGCACCACGGCCGCAAGACCGGCTTTTTCGGCTGGTTCAACCGCATGTTCGAGCGCAGCGCCGACGGCTATCGCACCAGCGTCAGCCATATACTCAAGCGGACCGGCCGTTTCGGCGTCATCTACCTGGTACTCATCGGCGGCATGGTCTTGCTGTTCGCCAAGCTGCCGACCTCGTTTCTGCCCGAGGAGGATCAGGGCGTATTCCTCACCATGGTGCAGTTGCCCACCGGCGCCACCATGGATCGGACCCAGGCGGTGTTGGACAGGGTACGGGACTTTTACCTGGTCGAAGAGAAAGCCAATGCCCGCACCGCCTTTACCGTGGCAGGATTCAGTTTCGCCGGCACCGGTCAGAACATGGGCATGGTCTTCACCCAACTCCGCGACTGGAGCGAGCGCAAACGGCCCGAGCAGTCGGTGCATGCCATCATCCGGCGGGCCATGGGCCATTTTTCCCAGTTCAAGGAGGCGATGGTCTTTCCCTTCAACCTGCCGGTAATCCGGGGGTTGGGCAACTCCACCGGCTTCGATGTCTTTCTCCAGGATCGGGCCGGACTCGGGCACGAACGGCTGATCGAGGCCCGCAACCAACTGCTCGGTCTGGCCGCCCAGCACCCGGACCTCACCCGGGTGCGGCCAAACGGCATGGAGGACACACCGCAATACAATGTGGTCATCGATTTTGAAAAGGCCATGGCCCTCGGAGTCTCGGTGAGCGACATCAACACCACCCTGTCCACGGCCTGGGGATCGAACTACGTCAACGATTTCGTCCATCAGGGCAGGGTGAAGAAGGTTTATGTCCAGGCCGACGCCCCCTACCGGATGCAGCCCGAGGACCTGGCCCACTGGTATGTGCGCAACAGCAAGGCCGAGATGGTCCCCTTCTCCACCTTCACCAGCGGCCGCTGGAGTTACGGCTCACCGCGACTGGAACGGTATAACGGCAACTCGGCGGTGGAGATCGTCGGCGAGGCCGCGCCCGGCAAGTCGAGCGGCGACGCCATGCGCATCATCGGCGAGCTGGTGGCGCAACTGCCGGCCGGCATCGGCTACGAATGGACCGGCACCTCATTCCAGGAGCAGCAGGCCGGAGCCCAGGCGCCGGCCTTGTACGCCATCTCGATTCTGGTGGTCTTCCTGTGCCTGGCCGCCCTCTATGAGAGCTGGTCGGTGCCGTTTTCGGTGATCCTGGCCGTGCCGCTGGGCGTGTTGGGCGCCCTGACCGCCGCCTACCTGCGCGGCATGGAAAATGACGTCTACTTCCAGGTCGGCCTGCTGACCACCATCGGCCTGTCGGCCAAGAACGCCATTCTGATCGTCGAGTTCGCCAAGCGGCGCTACGACAAGGGCAGGGATCTGGTCGAAGCCACGGTGACGGCCTGTCGACTGCGTTTGCGGCCGATCCTAATGACTTCACTGGCCTTCATGCTCGGTGTGCTGCCGCTGGCGATCAGCACCGGCGCCGGCGCCAACAGCCGTCATGCCATCGGCACCGGCGTCCTCGGCGGCATGTTTTCGGCCACCGTGCTGGCAATCTTCTTTATTCCGCTCTTTTTCGTCGTCGTCCTGCGGGTGTTCAAAACCGAGCGGGCTGCCATGCCGGTCGGCGAACCGGTCCGGGAGGTGTGAGATGCGTTCGATCACCAAATGTCTGCTCATCGCCTGGATCCTTTCGACCACTGCCGGGTGCAGTCTGGCCCCGGCCTACCGGCAGCCGGACCTGCCGGTGGCCGCCGACCTGCCGTCATCCCGGGGTTCCATCGGGTTGACGACTGGAGAGAAATCGCCAATGGTCGGTCCCGAACTCGGCTGGCGCGAGTACTTCACCGACCACCGCCTCCAGCACCTCATCGAGGCTGCCCTGGCCGGCAACCGCGATCTGCGCATCTCGGTGCTCAACGTCGAAGCCTATCAGGCCCAATACCGCATCCAGCGGGCCGCGCTCCTGCCCGCCATCGGCGGCGAGGGGCTGGGCCGGAAGCAGAGGACCCTGAGCGGCAGCAACCATGCCACCAGCGAAGCGTATTCGGCTTCGGTGGGGATCACCGCCTACGAACTCGATCTGTTCGGCAGGGTACGCAGCCTCAAGGACAAGGCCCTGGAACAGTACCTGGCTATGGAGGCCACCCATCGCAGCGCCCGGCTCAGCCTGGTGGCCGAGGTGGCCAGGGGGTATCTGACCTGGCTTGCCGACCGGGAGTTGCTGGCCATTACCGAGGACACCCTGCG
>JAUWAH010000081.1 GCA_030602145.1 Desulfobulbus sp. | reverse complement strand
GGTTGAGGATGGTATTGGCGGCTATGTTGGCGGCGTCGCGGACATCCTCTTCACCCATCGCCTCGGCGCCGGTCACCACCACTTTGCCGATCAGCGGTTTTTCCTCGACCCGAAAGACGACCTGCTTGCCGGCCTCGGAATCCGTGGCCTCAACCTCGACATTGTCGAAATACCCCATGGCGAAGACCGCCTTGAGATCCTGGCGGAGGGTGCCCGGATCATACAGATCACCGGGCTTGGTCGATATCTTCTGCAAGATGGCGCCGGCATCGATTCGCTCGTTGCCAGCCGCGGCAACCGAGGAGACGGTGGCGCTCCGGTTGGAGTAGGCCAGCATGACGCCGACGATTTCGCCGGTCACCCTGCCCAGGCCTTCAAGGGAATCGGCCTCGCGGAAGGCGGAATGGGGTGCCTTGGGGGCGAGGACATCGACAATGGCGCAGTCGACGCTGATGCGATTGCCAAGTTTATTGAGGCTGCCGACGACCACATAATCAGCGCCGGCCGATTCGGCCACCTTGCCGAGCACCGCCGCTGACGGTGGCCACGCGCCCTGGTAATCCACCAGTTTTTCCGCTTGTGTGCGTGGCATCATCCGCACGCCCTTGGCCATCACCTCCCGCTCCAGAGCCTTATCCGCCGGCCCGACCACGGCACCGGCATCCGGCGCATTGATCTTGAAGGGCAAAAAGACAGTGGTCTGCTCCCGTGCTCCGGCCGGCCCCGAGACGGCGAGACAGGCCAGCAGCATGGCAATGGACAGGAGCGCAACGATCAATGGGCGACGAACAGTGGGTGATGTTGGCGGCATGGGAACGTTCCTATTTGAGAGTCTGTTCCTGGGACCGGTTCGCGCTTGCGCGCGAAGGCCGACCAAAGGATTGAATGAGCGGTATTTTTCGGATTTCGACAGGTCTTTTCGCAAATCGGAGGCATTATGACATGTTTGCTTGATTTTGCAAGATATTATCTCGTTGCACTTTCAGCGCAGCCATACAGGCACCCTCAGCCCATACCCTTGTTTTCCGGTCGCTCTATCGACAATCAGTCCTCCAGGCCGTGCCTCTGTTTCACGACTCGCCCGGCGGCTCCTTAAGCAGGTCGGCCACGGCATCATGAAGCGCCTGCGCCAGGAGTTGTTTATCAGCGGTCTTGTAATGGTCCGTGGCCATCGGCGTGCCGATGCGGATCACGATTTCCCCGCCGCGGGGCAGCAACGCGCCCTTGGGAAGGACCGCACGGGAGCCGACAAAGCCCAAGGGGACGATCGGCACGCCGGCCTTGATGGCCAGGAGAACCGCGCCGGTCTTGAATTCCTGCAGACTGCCGTCTCCACTGCGGGTCCCTTCGGGAAAGATGAGCACCGAACTGCCCGCCGCAATCCGTTTGGCGGCCTCATCCAGGCTCCTCATCGCCTGACGGCCGTGGGAACGGTCGACGGCTATATAGCCAACCCGCCGCATCGCCTGACCAAACAGCGGAATCCGGAACAGTTCTTTCTTGGCTATCCAACGGAAATCATGAGGAAAATACCCCTGAAAGGAAAAAATATCGTATTGGCTGCAATGGTTGCCGGCAAAAATATAGGTTTGTTCCTGATTTATGTTGGAAATCCCTTCGATTCGCACCCGCACGCCGGCCAGGCGGCACAGCATCCTGCCCCACCAGCGGGGAAAGACCTGCGCCTTGACCTCCGACTTCCGGATCCAGAACATATCGACCAGCGAGGCGGCGGAGACTATCAGGGTCAGCAGCGGAGCGAGGAGCAGGGTGCAACAGCTTCGCAGGAAACCAAGGGGCGACAAAGGTGTCATGGGACCTCAACGGAATGCTGGATGAATTCGGAAGCCGGACGGGAAAGGCGGCCACGGGTGCGGCAGCGGGCCGTCCCCTCTGCGAGGTACTTAGCAGGGGACCAGGCGAAGAGCAAGCATTTCCACCACTCATTTCCACCACTCCTTTCCCGCTGGGCCCTCGGACACCGTGCGCCAGGATTGACGGGAAACCGCGGATCGAATATAGTGCAACGCTCGTTTTCCGGCCGTTTGCCATGCGGCTGCATGCGCAGTTGCCGAGCGTTGTCCCTCAACTAGGAGTGTATTGTGATGGCTGACAGGATTACCATCAAAGCCGACGGATCGCTGGTTGTTCCGGAAACCCCCACTATTCCTTTCATCGAGGGGGACGGAACCGGCCCCGATATCTGGGCCGCCGCGCGGCGCGTTCTGGATGCCGCCATAGCCAAGAGCTATCGAGGTGAACGGGCCATCGACTGGCTGGAAATCCTCGCCGGCGAAAAAGCCTATGAACGGACCGGCGAGTGGCTGCCCCAGGAAACCGTTGACGCCTTGAAGAAGTATGTGGTCAGCATCAAGGGACCGCTGACCACGCCGGTCGGCGAAGGCATGCGCAGCCTCAACGTCACCCTGCGCCAGGTGCTCGACCTCTATGCCTGCGTTCGGCCCGTACGGTATTACCGGGGAGTTGTCTCTCCGGTCAAGGAACCGGAGTTGGTCGACATGGTCATCTTCCGCGAGAACACCGAGGATGTCTATGCCGGTATCGAATGGCAGGCGGGCACGGAAAAGGCCAATCGGGTGATCGAATTCTTACGCAACGAAATGGGCGCCCTGATCCGTGACAACTCTGGCATCGGCATCAAACCGATTTCGGAATTCGGCACCAAGCGCCTTGTCCGCAAGGCCATCCAGTACGCTATCGATCAGGGACGCGACTCGGTGACCCTGGTCCACAAGGGCAACATCATGAAATTCACCGAGGGAGCCTTCCGCAATTGGGGCTATGAACTGGCAGCCGAGGAATTCGGCGACACGGTCATCGCCGAAACGGTCCTCTGGGAGCAATACAACGGGACCGCGCCGGCCGGCAAGATCGTCATCAAGGATCGCATCGCCGACGCCATGTTTCAACAGATCCTGCTCCGGCCGAGCGAATATTCGGTGCTGGCCATGCCCAATCTCAACGGCGATTACATGTCCGACGCCCTTGCTGCCCAAGTCGGCGGGCTGGGCATCGCTCCAGGCGCCAACATCGGAGACGGTGTCGCCCTGTTCGAGGCGACCCACGGTACGGCTCCGAAATATGCCGGCCTGGACAAGGTCAACCCGGGATCGGTTCTCCTGTCCGGGGTGATGCTGCTCGAATACATCGGCTGGCACGAGGCGGCGGCCATGATCACCGCCGCGCTCGAAACGACCATCTCCAACAAAACGGTCACCTACGACCTGGCCCGGCTGATGGACGGCGCTACCGAACTCTCCTGCTCAGCCTTCGGCTCCGCCATCATCGCCAACATGCCGTAGCCATCGCGGAAGCCGGGGTGTTTCTTCCCTTCGCGGCGATCCACGACCTGCTCTTTCCACCGCGTTGCCTTGGTTGCGCGCTGCGGCTGGGCTCCTCCCGGCCACCGCTCCTCTGCCCTGACTGCGCGGCCGACCTGGTCGTCCTCGGCTCTCCGCTCTGCACCTGCTGCGGAGTGCCCTTTCCCGGCGGAGCCGACCATCTCTGCGGCGACTGCCTCCTCGGCAGCCATGGCTTTGATCTGGCCCGATCCCTTCTCCAGTACAAGCCTCCGGTTTCCGACCTGATCCTGTCGCTCAAGTTCACCGGCAACCTGGCCACCATTGCCACCATCAGGGAACTGATGGCGCGCACCGGCATCATGGACCACTTCACCGAACCCGAGATTGTCCTGCCCGTGCCCCTGCATGTCGACAGACTGCGTCAGCGGGGATTCAATCAGGCCATGGTGCTTGCCAAGGGATGTCTGCCGCAGTGGCAAAAGCGGATAGCCCCGCTGGTGCTGCGTCGACATCAACCGACCCTTCCCCAATCCTCCTTGAGCGGCAAGGAGCGGCGTACCAATCTGATCAGGGCGTTTTCGGTGGCCGAACCGGCCGTGGTCAGGGGAGCTGTGGTCTTGCTGGTCGATGATGTCTACACCACCGGCAGCACCGTCAACGCATGCAGCAAGGTACTACGGACGGCGGGGGCAAAACGGATCGAGGTGTTGACTGTGGCCAGGAGCTTTGCCGGGTGACAGCGGGGAGCAAGGACGCAGGTCTCCTCCTTGCTTCGCCGAGCGTGCCGTTTGCTGGATGTTTCTGGCAAGACCGGGAAGAGTCGGTTGGCCTCTTCCCGGTCTTGGAAAAAACGTTTACCAGGTTCGGAACTGGCCGGAATCCAGATGGACGAAGTTGTCTCTGGGGTAGAACCCCACACCACCTGTCTGCAGGGCGTGGGCGCATTGCTTCACCTGGGAGAGGTTGGCGCCCGAGTACCTGATATCGACCGCCTTGCCCTTCATGTGCAGACTCTGTCTGGCCACGCCGGGGTGGCCGCCACGCCGCATTCCTCTATTGGTTTTCGGCGAGCGGTACCCGGAGATGATCTCATAGACGCCCTTGCGCCCCATTTCCCCCTGGATGGCCCACAGGATATCCAGGAGTCTGGGATCGATGGAGTGGACCTGGCCGGTCTGATAATCGCGGAGAAACCGGTTGATCTGGGCCAGGGCCTTGCGATCGTATGTTTTCCCCGAGGCATAGGTGACCGTCAGCCCTTGTTGGGTGCGGGTATGGAAAAAAGAAAGGGTACGTTTTTCCATGACCTTGGCGCACGCGATGGTAGGGACGGAAACCACACCTAGACCAAGGACGATCCGGGTTGAAGTGAGAAGAAAAGAGCGGCGGGACAAATCGGGTTGGGAATTTTTTTCTGTAACCATTATCCTCTTTATTCAAGGGGTTATCCAGTTAGTTGTTCGACTTGGCGAACTTCCACCCTGTGTGGTTGCAGGCAAAACCAGGCGCTATTAGAATGAACATCTCTCGACTTGTCAAGCCGTTGAATGAACCTTCCCTCAGGGAGGTCAAAAAAATGACCAAAAAACTAACTGTTAATCATGAATTTTTTTTAGAAATTGCTAAAACCCATGCCTCCCATGGGCAATATACTGAGAACACAACGAAAAGCCGGCGGCCCTTCGGCCGGACGTCATGATCATCATCTCCGGCGGCCAGACCGGGGCCGACCAGGCAGCCCTTGATGCGGCCATGATTCTGGGTCTTGCCCATGGCGGCTGGTTGCCCAAGGGACGGAAAACCGAAGCCGGGCCGCTGCCTCTGCGGTATGCGCTCAAGGAGATGGATTCCAGCCGGTACCGGGACCGCACCGAAAAAAACATTGTGGCCGCCGACGGCACCCTGCTCTGCTCCTTCGGACCGCTCACCGGAGGCTCCGCCCTGACCGAAGCCTTGGCAATCCGGCATGATCGACCGCTTCTCCACATCGATTTCGACCTGATCGACCACCGGCGGGCGGTCGCCCTGGTCGAAGAGTGGGTGGGGTCGTTGGAGTTGAAGGTGGTCAACGTCGCCGGCCCGAGGGCCAGCAGCGAACCCCGGATCTATCGGGCCGTCTTTGAACTGATGACGGCGATACGCTGGCCGGTCAAGCAGCAAACCTAACCCCTGCCATCCAGCGCCGTGCGCACTGCGCCGCTCAAGCCGCGCAGATCCATCGGTTTCATCAGCAGATCGCAGGCCCCGGCCTCGCGGGCTATGTCATAATTGAGACGATCGGAATAGCCGGTGCACAGAATAACCGGCACGTCGGGACGCAACCGCCTGACTTCGCCGGTGAGGTCGATGCCGGTCATCTTCGGCATGGTCTGATCGGTGAGCACCAGGTCAACCGGCGGCCGCACTTCCTTCACCAGGGTCAGCACCTCCAGGGGATTGCCGGTGGTGGTGACCAGATAGCCGAGGTGGGAAAGCATCATCCGGCAGGTCTCGCGGATCTCCTTTTCGTCGTCCACCACCAGGATGTGCTCGGTGCCGGTGGGCAGAGGCTCCTCACTGCTCGTCATGCCGCCGTTCTTCTCCTCGCCGGCCACAGGCAGGAGCACGGTGAAGACGGTCCCCCGGTCCGGCTCGGACTGCACCGAAATGTCGCCGCCCAACTCCCGGACTATCCCATGGACAACACTCAACCCCATGCCGGTGCCTTCGCCCGGCTGCTTGGTGGTGAAGAACGGGGTAAAAATATCCGGCAGGATGTCGCTGTCGATGCCCTTGCCGGTATCAGCCACCGTCAAGACGACCCGATCGCCGCCCGCCCCCTCCTCCGCCGGCACCGACTCCGCCGCCGTGCCGCGCTCCAGGCGGATGGTCAGGCAGCCTCCCTCTTCCCGCATCGCATAGAAACCATTGGTGCACAGATTCATGACGATCTGCTGAATCTGCACCGGCGCCGCCTCCACCTTGACATCGGCAGCCACCAGTTCCTGCCGGATCTCGATGGTCGTCGGCAAGGTGGCCCGCATCAACTTCAGGCTCTCCCGGATCAACGGCGCCACCGGCACCGGAACCTTCTCCACCGCCGACTGACGGCTGAAGGTGAGAATCTGCTGAACCAGGTCTGCGGCCCGCTTGCCTCCCTGGCGGATGTGGAGCAGATTGCTGTGGATTTCACTGCCCGGCGTGCTCTGCAACAGCGCCATGTCGGTGAACCCGATGATGCCGCCCAGGATATTGTTGAAATCGTGGGCTATCCCGCCGGCCAGGGTGCCGATCGCCTCAATTTTCTGGGCCTGGCGCATGCGGGATTCGACCTCGACCTCGTGGGTGATGTCCCGCTGGACGAGAACCAGATGGGTCACAGCCCCCTGGATGTCGCGAACGGGAGAGATCGTGGCGGCGGCCACGAACAGGCTGCCGTCCTTGCGCTGGTTGACAATCCGCCCTCGCCAGACCTCGCCCAGATCGAGCACATCCTCGATCTTCTGTTCGAAATGGGCGTCCTGCTCCTTGGCCCACAGCATCCGTACCGGTCGCCCCTGGCACTCCTCCCGGTCATATCCGGTCATTTCGCCGAGCGCCGCATTGACATAATCGATGGAGCCGGCGCAGTCGGCGATCAGCACAGCCTCCTTCACCTGGTCGACGGCGGCGGTCAGCCGATGCTGTCGGGCCGCGGTCCGACGCTCCTCGGTGACGTCGCGGACCAGCAGGATCGACTGGGTCTGGGCACCTTCCTGGCAGGGAGTGGCGGTGAGAACGATGTCCCGGACCACCCCTGTCAGCCCGGTCAGATGGACATTGTCCACCCGCACCGGCTGCCGGGCCACCGATTGGCTGAGTTGCCCGGCCACCTGGAGCCGGCTGTTCTGATGGAGGAAGTCGGCAAACAAGCGGCCGACCACCTCTTCCCCGTCAGGGGCCACCATCAGGCGGGCTTCCCGATTGGCATAGAGAATCCTCTGACCCTCGTCGACAAGAAACACCCCCATGGGTGCCAGGTCGAGCAGGCCGACCAACTGTTCTTCCATGGCCCGCTGCCGTTTTTCCTCCCGGCGCTTGATCACCACCCCGCTCAGAAACAGGCTGAGCAACCCCAGGGTGACAACGGCCACGGCGGTGACCATGAGCCATTGGGAACGGAACTCGGCCATGGCGCCCAGTACCACCCGGGTAGGAGTGAGCAGGACCAGCGACCATCGGGTTTCTCCGGTCAGTTTCAGGGGGCAGACAACGGCGAACATCTTGCCCGGGTATTCTCCGCTGCCGGAACGAAGATCACCGGCAAGGGTGAGGATCGTCGCCTCCTCGTCGGCAAGGGCGGCGTGCAGCTGCTCAAGTTCATCGGCATCACCGTGCAGTTGGCGGCTGCTAGTTCCGATCAGGGTTGCCTCCGGCCCGGCCAGGACCTCGCCACCGCGGCCGATCAGGAGGAGATAGCCTCCCTGTTGCAGGGGAATCTGTCCCAGATAGCGGTCGGCCACCTGGGCAAAGGGCAGCGAGAAGGAGAGGCAGCCGTCCACCTCGCCTTCCCGCGGCAGCCTGGCGGAAAAATAGAGGTGCTCGCCGCCGCCGGGTTGGCGGATCAGGTCGCTGACCACCGGGGTCTGCCGATCGCGGATGACGGCACAGTGGACCGCCGCCCCATCCTGACCGTCGTTCTGCTCGGCGGGACGTGTCAACAGGTGGCTGCCGGCTCCATCACGCCGAAGAATGGCCAGGATATCTTCCGGATGAATGGCGAGGAAATCCTGGAGCAGCGCCCTGCCGATGTCGTCCAGGTGACGCACGGAGGGTTGCTGTACCAGATAGGCGAGGGCTTTTTCGTAGGTGGTGAAGTATTCCTGGAGACCGGCTTCGGCCTGCTTCGCCAACAGCGACTGCTGCAGACGAAAGGTCTCGACCGTCTTGGTGCGGACCGCAAGATAAGGGAGATAAAAGAGGCCGGCAAGGGCCAGGGTGGCCAGAACGACGAGCGCGATATGATGATACGCAAAGCGGTGTTTCATGGCCATGTCAGGGAAAAAAGAGTCGTCGACGAATCCAAAGGCTATTTAAG
>JAUWAH010000348.1 GCA_030602145.1 Desulfobulbus sp. | reverse complement strand
GTACACTGCCGCCATCTTGCCACCGGCGAAGAGCGTATCCTGGCCTACGATAGGTTGATCGTCGCCACCGGTGCCCGGGCCAACATGCCGCCCGTTGCAGGCATCGGGCTGGCCGGCGTGACCACCCTGCTGACCATGGCTGATACCGACTCTCTTCGTGCGGTCCGCGATGCCGGCCAGGTGAAGCAGGCGGTGGTGATCGGCGGCGGCCTGATCGGGGTGGAGGCCTGCGAGGCCCTGCAAACCTCGGGCATCCAGGTGACGGTGGTCGAAGCCTTCGATCAGGTTCTTGCCTTTCTCGATGTCGAATTGGCCAAGCTGGTGGAAAACCACATGCGGGCCAAGGGGGCGAGGGTCCTGACCGGGATCGGGGTCAGGGAGTTTGTCGGTGAGGAGGGGCGCCTGACCGGGGTCAGGCTGGCCGACGGCACGGAGCTTGCCTGCGGTTTGGCGGTGGTGGCCGCCGGCGTGCGGCCCAACAGCGATCTGGCCCGGGCGGCGGGACTGGCCATCGGCGGTTTCGGCGGCATCACCGTCAACCCCTTCATGCAGACCTCGGACCCGGACATCTACGCCGCCGGTGACTGCGTGGAGATCGCCAGCCGGGTGGGCTTGGGAACCGTCTTTGCCCCCATGGGCGACCTGGCCAACCTGGAGGGCAGGGTGGCCGGCGAAAATGTGGTCTGCGGTAACACGGTCACCTTTCCCGGCACCTTCCATACCGGCATCTGCAAGGTGTTCGACTTCGCCGCCGGCTCCACGGGACTCTCGGAGAAGGTGGCCCGACGACTGGGCCTTGAGGGGTTCACCACCGTGGTCAACGCCAGCCCGGACAAACCGGGCTTCATGGGGGCCAAGATCCTGGTTTCCAAACTGCTGGTCGACGGGAACGGGCGAATCCTCGGTTACCAATGCGTCGGACTGGGCGACGTCAGTCGTCAGATCGCCACGGCGGCCATGGCCATTCAGGGAAAACTCACCGTCGAGGACGTGGTCAACGCCGATCTGCCCTATGCGCCACCATTTTCACCGGCCATCGATCATTTCATCACCGCTGCCCACCTGATGCAGAACAAACTCAAGGGACGGATGACCGGCATCGGCGTGGGCGAGGTCTGGGAGAAGATACAGGCCGGCGAGCAGCCGTTCTTCCTCGACGGCCGCAACCCCAACGAATACGAGGAGATGCACCTGGGGATCGGCGAAACCCTGATCCCGCTCGGCGCCCTGCGTGCACGCCTGGCCGAACTGCCGGCGGACAAGAACGCCGAAATCATCTGTTTCTGCAAAATTTCCCTGCGCGGCTACGAGGCCGAGTGCATTCTCCGTTCCCACGGCTACACCAACGTCAAGGTCATGGAGGGCGGCATCATGGCCTGGCCCTATCCCAGGAAAAAATAAAGAGGAGCCGGTCGGTGGCGACCCGGGTTGGATTGGGCAAGGGGGGAATTAACTCCGGTCCGGCAGCCGGCAGCAGGATGATCAGGGCGGCGACAGGGTGAACTCCTCGAACACCGCCTGGATGGGGATGGCGAAGCCGATGCCCTGGGTATTCTGGATGATCATGGTGTTGACGCCGTGGACCTGACCCTGCTCGTCGATCAGGGGGCCGCCCGAATTGCCGGGATTGATCGGCGCGTCGGTCTGGAGCATGATCTCGCCGGTGTCCCGGTGTTGGCGGTAGCCGGAAAAGATGCCTGAGGTGACGGTGTGGCGCAACCCCACCGGGTTGCCGATGGTATAGACCTTGGCCCCTTGCTGGAGCGTGCCCGTTTTGGCGACGGCCTTGAGCACCACCGCCTTGGCCGAATAGAGCGACAGCAGGGCCAGGTCGCGCCTGGCGCTGACCTGGGTCGATTGGGCCGCAGACTCGCTGCCGTCGGCGAGAATGATCTTGATCTCCCCGGTCGAACGGGGTTTCTCCAGTTCCTTGAGCCTGGCTTCGACCTCTTCCTGGGCGGGCAGGACCTGGGCCAGTTGCCGTTCCTTCTCCTGGATGATGATGAGCAGTTGCCGCCGGGTTGGCCCGTCTTCCATGTTGCGGGTGCGGCTCCGCAGTTCGGCGATCTTTTCCTGCTCCAGGGTGATGAGTTGCCGGCCGGTGGTGACCTTGTGGCGGATTTCATCGATCTGGGCCTTGTCGGGTTCAACCACATGCCTGTTGGTGACGATGGTGGTGTCGGTGATGAAAAAGCCCGAACCCTTGCCCCAGGGGGTTTCGATGGCCACGGTGCCGTTCTTGGCCCGTTCGATGGAGGCGGAGGTGTCGACGGGCTGGGACTGGCGGGGTGGAGCGGTTCGGTGGACCGGCGGCGAGGAACCTGTGGGTCGGGCGGGCTCTTCGCCTGAAACAGCAACGGCGGGCTGCTGTGCGACCGGTTGCTCCGGTGGTGCCGAGGGGCCGGAGGTGAGCAGGAGGGTGAGGGCGGCGGTTGCGGCGACCAGGGCGATGGCCGAGCCCAGGCCGAGGGCCAGGCTGGTCCGTCGCGGCGGTCCGTCGGGATTCGCTTCCGCTTCCAGGTTCCGCTCCTTTTCCCGCTCGCGGGCCTGGTCAAACTTGCGAAACAGCAGACCGCAGGCCTCGCATTCCACCTGGTTGGTCTGTTCATGATTGCACTTGGGGCAGCGTCTGGTCTGGCTGGTCATGGCGATGGGCAATCCGGTTGGGAGGTGTCGGTGTAATCGGTTCTGGGCCGGGGGGTGTTTGCGCCCCAATCGGTGCCGCGGGACGCTCAGGGGAGAGGTTCTCCTCGACCATGGTATCACGAAATGGGGGCAAAACAACAGCGACCTGGCCAGGAGAGACGAAAGATGGCACAGTCGGGGAGAAGACGGACGCGCAGACGGTGCGGCACACGACGCATATCTTTGCCGTCCGGTGCCGGTCGCCTCACCCGCCGGTACCCACCTTCACCGGGTTTTTCCGATAACCGCTGCTGGGCTGGCCATTGATATAGATGTGTTCGAGGTAGGAAAGTTTTCTCGGCAGTTGGTGGGCCGTGCCCCGGGTGACAAGGAAGGTCGCCGGCCGACCGACGGTCAGGGCGCCCAGTTTCTCCATGGCGAAGAAGCGGGCGCCGATTTCCGAGGCGCAGCGGAGCGCCTCCGCCAGCGTATAGCCGGCCTTGATGAACAGCTTGATTTCCTCGACCACCGATTCGCCATGGAGAATGCCCGTTCGGCCGGCCCCGGTGCCGATGGCCACCGGTACGCCCAAGGTGCGAGCGAGGCGCAGTTGGGCCATCTGGTCGGCGAACATCGATTTCCAGAAGGATTCGGCACCCGGTCTCGGCTCGCCCTGTGGAGCGAAACGCAGGGAAAAGCGACAGCCGACCCCGCCGTCACCCCCGGCACTGTCCAGCCCGCTCTTGGCCCGCACCACCCCGGGAATCCACAGCACCTGCCGCTCGGCCATGACTCTGAGATTGTCCCCGCCCATGCCATACCCCTGCTCGATGGCGTCGCAGCCGGCCGCCAGCGCCTCGGCGACCGCCTGACGGCCATTGGCCACCACCACCTTCTTCAAGGCTCGATCAGTCCGGAGGAGGACACCGAGGTCTTCCGGGCTCATTCGGGTCGGTCCCAACGCTTCGGTGGCATCGATATCGGCGCTATAGCCGATCTTGAGGAAATCCCGGTCCGAACCGTCCGAAGCCCTGTCCTCTCGGCTGCGGCACAGCCGCCCTGAGGTCCGCAGGGCAACAAGGCCGCCCTCCATCCCCTCGGCCACGGGACGCCGCACCAGG
>JAUWAH010000003.1 GCA_030602145.1 Desulfobulbus sp. | reverse complement strand
CCGGTCTGCGCACCGGCCGCCTGTGACCTGGCCGTCGACCCGGTGGCGCGATCCCTCCGTCAGCCGAACCGAATGCGGCAGCGATTGGGCGTCGAACCGGGCCAACAGGTGGTCCTGGTCACCATGGGCGGTCTCGGCAATGCGGCTTTTCCCCTTGAACCCTTGCTCCGGCGGCCTGACCTGGTGTTTGTCCTGCCCGGCCGGAGTCGGGAAAATGAGTTCAGCGCCAACCTGCGCCTCCTCGGCTGGGAAGAGGACTGGTATCATCCCGATCTGGCCGCCGCTGCCGATATGGTGGTGGGCAAGCTCGGCTATTCGACGGTCGCCGAGGTCTACCAGGCCTCCACCCCCATCGCCTATATGGACCGGAACGATTTTCGGGAGTACTCTGTCCTGGCCGCCTTCGTGGAGCACCATCTTCCCTCCTGGCGGATCGAGGGGCAGGAGTGGCGCGACGGTCGCTGGCTGGCCCGATTGCCGCCGGTGCTGCCGAAGCGTCGATCCCAACCCAAGCCGCCCGGCGGAGCCGAACAGGCCGCCTCATGGCTGATGCGTCTTCTCCAGCACTGAGCGTCCTTGTCGACCATGTCAGGCGGCCGCACCGGAGCGGCGGCCGCCAACCGAGGAAGCGATTGTCTGCCCCCTCATTCCCTGCTACAATGCCGGAAGACGCGGTCTGTTCCAGCAGCGGACAGCCGTTTTTTTTATGCACTTTTTCATTGAGTTAGCTGTCCCGGAGAGTGAGAACACATGGATGCCATGACGCTGAGTGGCCGTTTGCGCAGGCCGATACACGTTGCCGCCGCCTATCTGGCCGTTGCCGTTCTCTGGATCCTCTGTTCCGACTGGCTGCTCCTCTCGCTGACCGCCAAGGCGGAACTCCTCACCTGGGCTCAGAACTTCAAGGACATGCTGTTCGCCGGTGTCTCCACCCTCTTTTTCTACCTGGTGCTGCGCCGGGAGATCGGGTCCTGCAGGATGGTCACCGGCAACCTCCACAAGAGCCGCCAGGAACTCCTTGACATCCTCGACGCCTTGCCGGTGGGTATCGTGCTCACCGACGGCAAGACCATCGAATACATTAATATCAATTTTTCCGAACGATTCGGCTACAGCCTGGATGAGATCCCAACCGACGAACAGTGGTTTCTCCTCGCCTATCCCGACGATGCCTACAGAAACCAGGTGGTGGGTGCCTGGCGGTCCGAGGTGGAGAAGGCGCGGACAGGCAGAAAGCCCATCCGTCCCTTCGAGGTCAAAGTGGCCTGCAAGAACGGTCAGGTCCGCCAGGTCATCGCCAATACGCAGATCATAGGCAGCCGGATTGTGATCATCCTCACCGACATCACCGAGCGGGAGATGCTGCACAACGAGTTGATCAAGATGCAGAAGCTGGAATCCATCGGTGTGTTGGCCGGAGGCATAGCCCACGATTTCAACAATATCCTCACCGGCATCATGGGTAACATCTCCTACGCAAGGCTGCTGCTCGAACCTGCCCATCCCGCCCGCGAGTCGCTGGACGATGCCGAGCAGGCCTCCAAACGGGCCGCGGAATTGACCCGTCAGTTGCTGACCTTTGCCCGGGGCGGCGAGCCGGTCAAGTCGGTGGTGGGAGTCGGTCGTCTGATCAACGAAGCTGCGACCCTGATGCTGCGCGGCACACGGGTACGGGGAGAGATCAACATCGACGGCTCGGTGCGGGCGATCGAGGCCGACGCGGGGCAGATAGCCCAGGTACTCAACAACGTCATCATCAACGCCGTTCAGGCGATGCCGGAAGGCGGCATTTTAGGGATCACGGCAGACAATCATCGGGTGGATGCCGACAATACCCTGGCATTGACCGAAGGCGACTACGTCCGCATCGCCATCGCCGATCAGGGCTGCGGCATTCCGGCCGAGGCCCTGGGACGGATATTTGATCCCTATTTCACCACCAAGGACGGTGGCAGCGGCCTTGGGTTGGCCTCGGCCTATTCGATCGTCAGCCGCCACGGAGGCCACATCGGCGTGGTTTCGACTCCGGGGCAAGGCGCGATCTGCACCATTCTCCTGCCGGCAACCGACAAAATTCCGCAGGACGATAGGGTTGAGCAGACCGGTCCGGATGCCCCCGAGAGCCGTGCCGACCGTTCTGTCGTTCTGGTCATGGATGATGAGGCGGTCATCCGCAACCTGGCCGCCACCATGCTCGGCCATCTGGGGTATGCGGTGCGGACCTGCGCCGACGGCCAGGCGGCGGTCGACCTCTACCGGAACACCCTGAACGGTTCCACACCCTTCGCGGCGGTGCTCATGGACCTGACCGTGCCCGGCGGCATGGGCGGCCTCGAAGCCGCCCGTCGGATTCTCGACCTGGATGACAAGGCCCGGCTGATCGTTTCCAGCGGTTACTCGGACGATCCGGTCATGGCCTCCCATGCAGCCCACGGTTTTTGCGGGGTGCTGGCCAAACCCTACACCATGGCCGAACTGGGCCAGGTGCTGCACATGGTCCTTGCCGAGCGACAGGCCGCCTGATGGGAGGCGGTGCGGTTTTGGGAGTTCGAACGCCCTCGGCGGCTACCCCGTCGGGAGGAAACTGCCAACTGATCGGTGGGGGTGTCCGCCGGGCGAGCACGGGGCTGTCGTGGCCATTGTTGACACGATCCGGCAGCGATTGACACCGATCATCGGTCTGTTGGCACTGCTTTCGGCCTTCCCGCCCCTGGCCACCGACATGTATCTGCCGGCCCTGCCGCTTTTGCAGAGCGAGTGGCAGGTGCCGCTGGTGACCATCAATGGCACCCTGGTGGCCTTTTTCGTGACCTACTGCGGTGTTCTTCTGGTCTATGGGCCGCTCTCCGACCGTTACGGCCGCAAACCGCCCCTGCTGGCCGGGGTGGGGCTGTTCGTCGTCTCCTGTGTGTTGTGCGCCGCCTCGCAGAGTGCCCTCATGCTTACCTGCGGCCGGGTCGTGCAGGGTGCGGGGGCAGCCGCCGCCTCGGCCATTGTCTTTGCGGTCTGCAAGGACCGGTTCGACGGACTACAGCGCCAACGGGTCTTTATTCAGATCGGGGTGATTGTCGCCGCCGCCCCCATGATCGCCCCCATCCTCGGCGGCTGGATTCTTACCCTGCTTTCCTGGCGCTGGATCTTTTTTCTCCAGGCGGTGCTGGGTGGGCTCGCCTTTGTCGGGGTGCTGCGCATGGATGAATCGCTCCGCTCGCCGATCCGGCCGGGATTCGCCGAGGTGGCCGGCAGCTACGGGCGTCTGCTGCATAACGGTCGATACATGGTGCTGCTGCTGGCACTGTCCTGCACCTGCGTGCCGGTCTTTGCCTTCATCGGCGGCTCGCCGGATCTCTACATCACCCGGCTTGGGTACGATGCCCGACAGTTTTCCTATTTCTTCGCCTTCAATGCCCTGGCCTTCGTGCTGGCGCCCCTGACCTTTTCCCGGCTGGTGCGCCGCGTGGAGGTGATCCGGCTCATGCCCCTTGCCTTCACCGGTATGCTGGCCTCGTCGCTGCTGCTGCTCTGTCCCTGGCTGCCGCCGCCCTGGCGGCTCACCCTGCCGATGTTCTGCCTGACCTTCTGTTTTTCCTTCTGCAGGCCGGCCGGCAACAACCTGATCCTCGAACAGGTCGATCGGGATACCGGCGCAGCCTCGTCGCTGATGGTTTTCTTTTACTTCATGACCGGGGCGGCGGCCATGTGGTTCTTCTCCTTCGACTGGACGGACAAGATCGAACTGTTGGGGAAGATGGGGGCGGGATCGGTGCTGTGCACCCTGCTGCTCTGGCAGGTGGTCAGGCGTCGGCTCCGGCCGGCAGCCGGATGACGGGGAGGGGAGAGGCGGCGGCGATCAGGCGTCGCCGATGAACATCTGGGTGGTCAGATCCCAGCAGGTGACGATGCCGTTGCGCCATTTGGCCAACTGGATGTTGCCGTCCTGGGAAACGACGATGGCCATCACCTGGTGGAGGGCATTGCAGAGATGGTAGACCGAGCGGTGGCGGGAGCCGTAGCCCTCGATCTTGGTCAGGCTGACGATCTTGCCCTCGACGTCGCTGGCGATGGCCACCTCGGTGAGCTTGTCCAGCGAGCCGACGATCATGCCGCCGAAGCCGATCGGCCCCCGGCTGCTGGTCACCACCGCCCCATCCACCGAGGCCAGGGTGGCGATGAACTGGGCATGCTCGTAGAGAGCCTCCTCCAGGTCGTAGACCGCGGATTCATGGCGGAGGTTGACGTAATCCCTCCAGGTGACGATCCGGTCCGGGTCCTTGATATCGCCCAGCACGGTGGTGGCCAGGCGGATCGTCCGCACCATCAGGTTCTGCTGTCGTTGGATGGCCTCGTCCTGGCGGAAGCGGTATTTGAGCAGGATGTAGGGGTTTTCGGCTTCCAGTTCGGGCGGGTTGTCGCCGGGAAAGATAAGAAAGGTGCCGCCGTGGCGGGACATGCGGGTGACGCTAATCACCCGTTTGAGCAGTTGGAACTGAAGGTTTTCGATGAATTCCTCCTGGATCTTGGCCACCGGATAGAGGACGCTGGCCCGGAAGCGCTCGTGCAGTTGCAGCAGGATGTTGCGCTCCTCGGTGAACAGCTTGTTCATCCACTTGGACTGAAAGGCGTTGGCGGTGGCGTCGAGCAGTCTGCCGCCGTTTAGGGTGGCGATGATCTTGAAGCCCCGGCAGATGGTGAGCATGCCCGGCCCGGTGACATAAACGACAAACACCTCGGGCAACTGCCTGGTTTTCTTGTTGCCGCCCCGTTCCTCCTGCAGCCAGCGGATGCCCGAATTGACGATGCCCCAGATCTGGAACCCTTTGTCCGGATGGGGTTCGATGCCGATCAGGGAGCGCTCGAAATCCACCGCCGGCGACAGACGGCGCAGTTCGTATTCGTTGAAGGGGCGTGGCGCGGCGAAGAGCAGGCGGAGGAAACCCTTAGGCGGTCCCTGGTCGGGCGGGAAGAGGATGGACGGTGCCAGGACGAGGCGCAGGGTCACCGGCCGATCCTCCTCGCGCATCATGCTGACCTGGTAGCAGGTGGAAATCAGGTGCTCCAAGGCGGTTTTGCCGGGCAGATGACCGGCTTCGGCCGGTTCGGCGCCATCCTCCGAAACGGCGGTCTCCTGCCATCGCTGGGTGATGAGCGAGACGAGTTCGGCAGGATAAACGTGCATGGGCGGCGCCGGAGAAAAATGGTTGCCGGAGTGCGGTCGATAGTCGCAGGTTGGTCTGACATAAAACCATGACGGTGGTGATTTGTAAATCTATTTTCCTGTCGTGTTTTCGATGGGATGCGACGGTTATCGGCCTGCGGCGGAAAATGGTTGTCTTGACCGTGGTTTTGCGGTAGTAGGGAGCCTTGTTCCATGAATTCGGCCGGGCGTCGCCCGGTTTTTTTATCGCAATCGAGACAGCAGAGTATGGCCATGAGCACTGAAGGACAGGAAAACCTCGCCAATGTCCGCCTGCCGCGGATCACGGTTCCGCCGCATCCCATCCGCCTGGAGTTGGCACCCCGGGAAAAGGAGGCGTTGAAGGAGCGAATCAGCAGCATGCTGCGCGAACAGAACGCGGTGCTGGTGGCCCACTATTACACCGACGCCGATCTTCAGGACCTGGCCGAGGCCACCGGCGGCTGCGTTGCCGATAGCCTGGAGATGGCCCGGTTCGCCGCCGCCCATCCGGCCCAAACCCTGGTGGTGGCCGGGGTGCGATTCATGGGGGAAACTTCCAAAATCCTCAACAACGAAAAACGGGTGCTCATGCCCGACCTCGGCGCCACCTGCTCGTTGGACGAGGGCTGTCCCATCGATCTGTTCACCGAGTTTTGCGACCGCCATCCCGACCATACCGTGGTGGTCTACGCCAACACTAGCGCCGAGGTCAAGGCCCGTTCCCACTGGGTGGTCACCTCGGGCATCGCCCTGCCGGTGGTTCGCCATCTGGCCGAGCGGGGTGAAAAAATTCTTTGGGGACCAGATCAGCACCTCGGTCGCTATGTCCAGCGGCTGACCGGCGTGGAGATGATCCTTTGGCCCGGCTCCTGCGTGGTGCACGAGGAGTTCAAGGCCGAGGGGCTGGTCAAGCTGCGCGCCCTGCATCCCGAGGCGGCAATCCTGGTCCACCCTGAATCGCCGGCCGAGGTGGTGGCCCTGGCGGATGTGGTGGGGTCAACCACTGCCCTGATCGAAGCGGTCCGGACCCTGCCCAACCGGGAGTTCATCGTCGCCACCGATGCCGGCATCTTCAACAAGATGCACCAGTTGGCCCCGGACAAGATCCTGTTAGGCGCCCCCACCGCCGGCGAAGGCGCCACCTGCGAGAGTTGCGCCCGCTGCCCCTGGATGGAGATGAATACCCTGGAGAAATTGGCCCGCGTCCTTGAAACCGGCGAGGGCGAGATCCATGTGGCCCCGGACCTGGCGGCCAGGGCGCGCATCCCGATCCAGCGGATGCTCGATTTTGCGCGGACGTTGAGAAGATAGGTGGGTTAGCGGGCTGGAATCAGAGGGGATTTTTTTGATGAGACTGGCAGGTGGTTTGCGGGTATCTCTCCGTATGTTGGAGTTTTTTGATAAGCTAACCCGCTGCGGACTAAGCACCCCCGATCGATTCCCGTGAGGGTCGGAACCGGCCGGTGGTCAGGTCCAGCCCCTGGAGGAGGATGCGCGGGTCGTCGTAGAGGGTGCTGATCAGGCCGTGCTGGTTCCGGTTGAGCAGCAGCCGGATGTCGACCTCGGGGAGGGTGAGCATCTCGTAGTCGGTGTCGGCGTCGCCGGCCACAAGCATCGTTCGACCGCCGATCCAGCGGGTGATGACGGCTGCCTTGCCCTCCCGGTAGGTGACCGGGTAGTCGGGGGGATCGCTGATGGTGAGCACTTCGCCGACGTCCAAACCGACCCGGATGCCGAAAATGCACTCCGGTTGCACCGGAAAACCCAGTGCTCTCGCTGCTCCTTCCACCAGCCATTCGGCGCTCGCCGAAATCACGTACCGCTCGATGCCCAGATCGGCCAGCCGATGCATCAGGGCCAGCATCTCCGGATAGGGATGAAGGCCGAGGGGATAGCTCGCCTCGATGGCGCCGATCGGCTCAGGTGCCTCGACCCGCAACCATTCCTCCCTCAGCGGCTCGGTACGGGCCGCCTCGACCACCTCGACGGCCAGGAAGCGCAGTTCGGCGGTGGTCAGTCCGGCCAGGAGTTTTCCCATGAACGGCAGTACATAGCGCGGGCCCAATCGTTCGTCCCTGCGCGCCTGGTCTGTGAACCAGAGGAGCAGGGCGGCAAAGAGCCGGGCCTGCGGCAACCGCCGGGCCTGGGCGGCTTGGCCCGTCAGTATAAGCGGAAACAGGACACGGTAGGCATCGACCAGGGCCGTGGTGACGGCGGTCAGCGGCCGGCCCGCCAGTTGACCCTCGCCCCGGGGCAGAATGGCGGCCAACTGTTCGGGAATGAGGCGATAGTGGAGGTGCTGGAGCTGATAGCGAAACACCGCTTGGCCGATATCGCGGAAGATGCAGGTGTTGTCGAAGTCGAACACCGCCACCGGGGCAACCGGCTGTGGCCGGGCGACGAGCGATGCCAAGGCGGTGGTGATCTGTGCCAGGTTTTCCGGGAACCAGTTGCCCGCCTCGCTGGAGGCAGTGGTGGCTTGCGCCTGGGGTGTCGGTGCTGAAGAGGTCATCGCCTGTGGTCGCCGAAAAGATCATCGAGCGGGCAGTCAGTCCGCCCGGAGGAAAGCCGTCGGTGTCGGCTTATATACGATAAACCGCCGACGATTGCATGAATTATCTGCCGGCGCGGGGCAGCAGAATGTTTTTCGTTTCCGCAAGGAGGTGTCGGCTGGCTGGCGGGATGGTCCGTCGCGCATGGCCGGGCCGCCTCATCGTTTTTTCTTCGATGCCCCGCCGCGGCTGGATGACGTCGGCCGTCGCTGCCGGGCAGGCCGTTCGCTGCCGACGATGACCGCCTTCTGGCGTTCGCGGCCGGTCTCGCTTTTTTCGACGAAGCAGGGGGTGCCGGTAAACGGGTCGGTCTCCGTCCAGTACATCAGGGTGGACCAGGTGGAAGGGGTGGGGGTGAACAGCTGCACCTGGCGGGGCAGGAGGTGGAGTTCCCGACGGCAGAAGTCGCGCAGGTCCATCATGGCCTGTCGGGTGCAACCGGGATGGGCGGCGATCAGGTAATAGGTCAGGTACTGATCGAGCCCCTCTTCCCTGGTCATCCGGTTGAACAGGCGACGGAATGCAAGCAGCGGTTCGATTCCCGGTTTGCCCATCGCCGCAAGCACGGCCGGATGGGAATGTTCCGGGGCAATCTTCAATTGACCGGAGACATGGTGGCGGACCAGTTCGCGCAGATAGGCGAGGCCATGGTCTCGGTCGGCGAGGATCAGGTCGTACCGCAGGCCCGAGGCCACGGCGATCTTCCTGATGGCTGGGATGGCCCGCAGCCGTCGAAGCAGGTCGGTGAGCGGACCATGGTCGGGCTTGAGGCTCGGGCAGACCGTCGGCATCAGGCAGCGCTTGTCCCGACAGGCTCCCTTGGCGAGCTTTTTGGCGCATTCGAAGCCGTACATGTTGGCGGTCGGGCCGCCGACATCGGCGATCATGCCCTTGAAGGCCGGATGTTTGGTCAAAAGGGTCGCTTCCCGCACCAGGCTGTCGACGCTCCGGTTCTGGATGGTCCGGCCCTGATGGACGGCGATGGCGCAGAAATGACACTCGCCGTAGCAGCCCCGATGGGTGGTGAGGGCAAAGCGGATGGTGTCCAGGGCTCGGACCTCGCCGAACCGCCGGTCGCGGGGATGGAGATCGCGCTCGAAGTCCAGTTCGTGGACGGCGTCCAGTTCCGGGGTGGTTAACACGGGCTGTGGCGGGTTGTGGACCAGATACCGGCTGTCCTGCTGCTGCGCCAGCGGTCGGGCGGTGAGCGGGTCGTTGTGGTCGTAGAAGGTCCGGAACATGGCGATGAAGGCCCGGTGGTCGGCGGCGACTGCCTGGAAGGAGGGCAGGAGCAGTGCCTCTGGCGGCGGGTGCGGGGCGGGGTAGCAGAGGCCGCGGATGGTCAGCGGCGACCGGCCGGCCGCCAGGGTTTGTGCCAACTCGACCACGCTCCGGTCGGCCATGCCATAGAGCAGGTAGTCGGCCTTGGCGTCGAAGAGGATGGAGCGTCGCACCCGGTTGTCCCAGGCGTCGTAGTGGGCAAGCCGGCGCAAGCTGGCCTCGATGCCGCCCAGCACCAGCGGCACGGTCTGTTTGAAGTGGCGGCGGATCAGGTTGGCGTAGGTGATCACCGCCCGGTCCGGTCGGCGGGTATTCTGGCCGCCGGGGGTGTAGTCGTCGGTGTTCCGCCTGCGGCCGGAACCGGTCCGGTTGGCCACCATGGAGTCGATGGAACCGGCGGTGATGCCCCAGAACAACAGGGGTTCGCCCAGCCGGCCGATGTCCTCGGCGGTTGTCCAGTCGGGCTGGGCGATGATCCCGACCCGGAATCCCTCTGCAGCCAGCAGTTTGCCGATCACCGCCACGCCGATGAAGGGGGAGTCGATGTAGGCATCGCCGGTGACCAGGATGACGTCGAGCGCCTCCCAGCCAAGGGCGGTCATCTCTTCACGGGTACAGGGGAGAAACATGGCAGAAAGTGGTTGTGGTCGGCGTGGACATGGTTTGGTTGGGTCCCATTTGCTTTGCCGGGTGACGCAGTAAGCCCCGGGCGGTGTCGATGCGCATGTCTCTCATTTCAACCCTGAGGCCTTTGTTTCGTTCGAGCCGCGGTGGCCCCCGCCGTCCGGCCGGCCAGCCAGCCGGTGGAAAAGGCGGCCTGGAGGTTGTAACCGCCGGTGTCGGCCTGGAGATCGAGGACTTCGCCGGCGAAATAGAGGCCCCGAACCAGCCGTGAGGCCAGGGTGCGGGGATCGACCTCGCGGGTATCGACCCCGCCGGCGGTGACGATGGCCTCGGCCAGCGGCCGGTGGCCAACGATGGGCAGTCGCCAATTCTTCAGCCAGTGGCGCAGCCGCCTGCGTTCCTCACTACGAAGGGTGCCGGCCAGCCGTTCACCGTTCAACCCGGTGGCTGCCAGAGCAATGGTTACCAGTTCCTTGGGCACCAGGCCGCGGAGCATGCTGGCCAGCGGTTCCTGGCTCCGCTGTTCAAGATCCCTGATCAGGCGGGTGTCGAGCTTTTTGTCGTCAAGGGCAGGCTTGAGATCCAGCACCAGGTGGACTTTTCGCCCATCGGCCAGTGCATCGACAACCCGGCCGCTCAGAGTGAGGATGACCGGGCCGCTGAGGCCAAACTCCATGAAGGCCAGCTCGCCAAAGGCCTCGGTCCGCTTCTTGCCGTCGATGAACAGATCCACCCGGATATTGCGCAGTTGCAGGCCGGCGGCGCTGGCAGCCCAATCTCCCCCGGTGACTAGCGGTACCAGGGCCGGGCGGATGGGCACGATCCGATGGCCCGCCTGCTTGGCCAGCCGGTACCCATCGCCGGTGGAACCGGTGAGCGGGTAGGAGGCCCCGCCGGTGGCCAGGATCAGGGCCGTGCAGTCGATAACCTCTCCGCCGCAGATAACGCCGGCCACCGCACCGTTGTCGATTATGAGCCGGTCGACGGTGACACCGGTGCGCACGATCACCCCGCAGCGGTGGAGCCAGTCCAACAGCACCGCCACGACCTCGGGCGCCTTGCCCGAGGCCGGGAAGACGCGGCCGCCGCGTTCGAACACCATCTCAAGCCCCAGTTCCCGGAAAAAGACCAGCAACTCATCGGTGAAAAAGCGGTGGAAGGTTTGGCGAAGGAAGGGGCCGGTGGCGCCGAAGTGACCGAGGAATTCAGACAGGGGCGCGACATTGGTCAGGTTGCAGCGGCCCTTGCCGGTGATCCGGAGCTTGCGGCCGGGCCGATCCATTTTTTCCAGAATGATCACCTCGGCGCCGGCCAGCGCAGCCTGGCCGGCAGCCATCAGACCGGCGGCGCCGCCGCCCGCCACCAGCACGCGGGGTCGCTGACCGGTGGCCTCCGTGTCGCTGCTGACTGATTGGAAGGGGGTGGTCATGGCGGGACGATGACTCCGGGCGTGTTCAATGAAGGGATTTGCCAAGGGTTGCGTCAATTCTTCGATTGCCGCCAACCGGACTTGTTATTCCGGGACAGATGGTTTTTAATGAATCCGACGACCTTGCACCGCCGCCGTAACTCCTCATGACGAGGGGTGCACCGCGTTGCCACCATACCTGCTTCAGCACTATGGCAAAGCTTTTTTTCAATCGCAGCCGAAATTACTTCTTCCGGCTCCGGCCGGCGATCCGCTGGCTGACCAGGTTGCGCGGATCGTCGAAGGCCATTGCCGGCGGCTTTGCCCTGGGGGTCTTTATTGCTTTCACGCCAACCGTCGGCATCCAGATGTTCCTCGGTGCCATCTTTGCCACCTTCCTCAACCTGAACCGTCCTGCAGCGATCGTTCCGGCCTGGATTACCAACCCGGTCACCATTCCCCCCATCTATACCTTCAATTACTGGGTGGGCTACCTGTTGCTCGGCGGTCCGTCGGTCACCACCGTCTACAACGAGTTGATCAATATTTGCGCCAAGCTGGCAACGCTCAACATGTTCCAGGTCGGCGAACAGTTCATGGCCTTCGTCGCCCTGGGCAAGGAGATTATCATTCCGCTGACCTTCGGCAGCATCGTGGTCGGCGCGGTCGCCGGGGCGGTCACCTACTGGCTGTCGCTGCGCATCCTCTTTTTTCTCAACCGCAAGCGTCGGGCCAAGGCCGTTCTGGCACCCTGATCCGGGCGCATCTCCCCATTATCCAGACTATCACTTTGGCGACGATGTCCAACTCGGAGTCGTCTTGGATCGGGGTGGCGCAAACGGCAGGACAAGCTGCCGCATCCGCAATTTTCGGGATTCCCTCTCCGGGTACAGGTTGGCCACGGTGATCCCCAAGAGCCGGATCCTGCGGCGTCCGGCCTCGGTGGCGGCCAGCAATCGGGGCAGGCTGGACTCGATGTCGGTGGCGTCGAAGAAGCCTTCTCCGGTGGTGCAGGAGCGGGTAATGGTGGTGAAGTCGCTGTAGCGGACCTTCAGGGTCAGGGTGCGGCCGCCGGTTTTTTTGTCGGTGAGCAGCCGGGACACCCGCAAAACCAGGTCGGCGAGCACTGCGCGCACCCGGGCATCATCGAGGATGTCGGCGAGCAGGGTCGTTTCTGCGCCGATGGACTTACGTACCCGAACCGGCTGCAGCGGGCGGGGATCGATCCCCCGGGCCATGTCGTGGAAGAAGAGCCCTGCCTTGCCGAACAACTCCACCAGGTGCTGACGGGAACAGCGGAGCAGGTCGGCGCCGGTGCGGATGGAGTGGGCGTGCATGGTCCGCTCGGTCATCCGGCCGACGCCGTAGAAGGCACCGATCGGCAGGACAGCGAGAAAGGAGGCGGCCCGTTCCGGGGGGATGACGGTGAGGCCGTCGGGTTTTTGATGCCCGGAGGCGATCTTGGCCAGGAACTTGTTGTAGGAGACGCCGGCCGAGGCGGTGAGGCCGGTGGCGGCACGGATGTCGGCGCGGATGGCCTCGGCGAGCCGGGTGGCCGATGGTTCGCCCGCCAGGTTGTCGGTGACATCGAGGAAGGCCTCGTCCACCGAGAGCGGCTCCACCAAGGGCGTGTACCTGCGGAAAATGTCCATGATGAGCCGCGACACCTCCTGGTAGCGGGCCATCCTGGGTTTGAGGAACACAGCCTGCGGGCAGAGTTGGTGGGCGCGTCCACTGGGCATGGCCGAACGGATGCCGAAGGCACGGGCCTCGTAGGAGCAGGCCGCCACCACACCCCGGCCATCGGGCGATCCGCCGACGATCACCGGCCGTCCCTGTAACTCGGGGCGGTCCCGCTGCTCGACCGAGGCGAAGAAGGCATCCATGTCGACGTGAATGATCTTGCGGATGGGCGGCATGAAAGGGTGCCAAGGGTTTGGATGCAGACTGTTGTCGCCATTGACGCTGAACGCGGTCACGGCTATTATCCAACCGGATCCACCGGCGGGACACCGCAAGCCTACACTAAATCAACCCACAGGAAAACAGGCAAATGATCCCCTATGAGGAACGAATGGCCCTGCTCCGGCAGCAGCCGGCCACCTGGCTGGTGACCGGCGTTGCCGGCTTCATCGGCTCCAACCTCCTGGAAACCCTGCTCGACCTGGGCCAGTATGTGGTCGGCCTCGACAACTTCGCCACCGGTCATCAGCACAACCTGGACGAGGTGGAACGGACAGTGGCCGCCACGGCCTGGCAGCGTTTCCGATTCATCCGCGGCGATATCCGCGACCTCGCCACCTGTCGGGCGGCCTGCGCCGGGGTGGACTACGTGCTCCACCAGGCGGCGCTCGGCTCGGTGCCCCGTTCCATCGAGGACCCCCTCACCACCAACGAAACCAACATCAGCGGCTTTGTCAACATGCTGGTGGCGGCACGGGACGCCGGGGTGCGCAGAATGGTTTACGCCGCCTCCAGTTCGACCTATGGGGATCATCCCGACCTGCCCAAGGTGGAGGAGAGGATCGGCAACCCGCTGTCGCCGTATGCGGTGACCAAACTGGTCAACGAACTGTATGCATCGGTTTTTGCCCGCACCTACGGATTCGCCACCATCGGCCTGCGCTACTTCAACATCTTCGGCCGACGCCAGGACCCGGCCGGCGCCTATGCCGCCGTCATCCCCAACTGGTGTGCCGGCCTGCTCAAGGGGGAGCCGGTCTACATCAACGGTGACGGCGAAACCAGCCGCGACTTCTGCTTCATCGACAACTGCGTCCAGGCCAACATCCTCGCTGCCACCGCCGGCGACGAGGCGGCCGATCAGGTCTACAACGTCGCCTTCGGCGAGCGCACCAGCCTCAACGAACTCTACCGCCTCATTCGGGAGCGGGTGGCGGTGCGTGTGCCGGCCGCGGTTCGGGCCGAACCCATCCACCGCGACTTCCGCGCCGGCGATGTCCGCCACTCCCTGGCCGACATCTCCAAAGCCGGCCGGCGGCTGGGCTACCGGCCGGAATATTCGGTCCGGGATGGGCTGGACAAGGCCGCGCAGTGGTATATTGAGCGGTTTGCAGTCTGATGGTCTGATGCCTGCGGATGGGGGGACGCCTTGTTTGCGTGCCCACCAATGACACTGAATTTCTGGTGGGCAAAGGACAGTCTGCTTTGCTCCTCTTGGACGAACAGTCTAAACAACTTCAAGCTATCCACCTGACAAAGGAGCCCATATGTCCAGCACCCTCGGCACCCTCTACCGAGTGACCACCTTCGGCGAATCGCACTGCAAGGGTGTCGGCGCCATCGTCGATGGCTGCCCGCCCGGCCTTGAACTGACCGAGGCGGACATCCAGCCGCAGCTCTCCCGGCGGCGGCCGGGGCAAAGCGATCTCTCCACCCCGCGCCAGGAGGCCGACCAGGTCATCATCTACTCGGGCACCGAGTTCGGCCGTACCCTGGGCACGCCGATCATGCTCCTGGTCAACAACAAGGACCAGCGGCCCCAGGATTACGGTGAGATGAGCCGCATTCCCCGACCCTCCCACGCCGATTTCACCTACCAGATGAAGTACGGCACCCGCGCCTCCAGCGGCGGCGGCCGTTCCAGTGCCCGCGAGACCATCGGCCGGGTTGCCGCCGGCGCCATCGCCGAGAAATGGCTGCGCGAAACCTACGGCACCGAGATTGTTGCCTGGGTGAGCGCGGTGGGCGACATCGATGCTCCGGAGATGGACATCGAGCGGCTTGACCGGACCGAGGTCGACCGCCGCCTGGTTCGCTGCCCCGATGATCCGACCGCCGATCGCATGGAGGAGTTGATCAAGGAGGTGCTGGCGGCCAAGGATAGTGTCGGCGGGGTCCTGACCTGCGTCTGCCGCCGGGTGCCCGTGGGCCTCGGCGAGCCGGTGTTCGACAAGCTGGAGGCCCGGCTAGCCCAGGCCATGCTGTCGTTGCCGGCCACCAAGGGGTTCGACATCGGCTCCGGTTTTGCCGGCACCCGGATGCGCGGCAGCCTCCACAACGATCCCTTCGTCAGGAAAGGCCAGGGGCTGGGCACCCGGACCAACCGCAGCGGAGGTGTCCAGGGCGGGATCAGCAACGGCGAGCCCATCGTCTTCCGGGTGGCGTTCAAGCCGGTGGCCACCATCGGCCTGGCCCAGGAGACTGCCGATTTCGACGGCGAACCGGTGACGCTGACGGCCAAGGGGCGACACGATCCCTGCGTGGTGCCGCGGGCAGTGCCGATCGTCGAGGCCATGGCCGCCCTGGTGCTCATCGACCTGGCCCTCCAGCAGCGGGGGCGCCAGCTTGTCAGTCCACTGTGAGGGTGAGCGCGCCGTGAGCATGCAAGCGCCCGCCATCCTGGTCGTTGAGGATTCGCCCATCAACCAGCGCATTCTCCAGCATCTGCTGAGCGGGGAAGGCTACGCGGTCCGGCTCGCCGCCCACGGCAAGGAGGCCTTGCAGATGGTGCGCCAGGATCGGCCCGATCTTATTCTGCTTGATATCCTCATGCCGGAGATGGACGGCTTCGAGTTTTGCCGCCTGCTGCAGGAGGAGCAGGGGAGTGGCGAGATCCCTGTCATTTTCATCTCCTCGCTGGACAACACCGCCGACAAACTGAGCGGTTTCGCCGCCGGCGGGGTCGACTACATCACCAAGCCCTTTCACCCGGCTGAGGTCCTGGCACGGATATCCACCCATCTCAAGCTCTGCCGGCTGCAACGGCAACTGGCGGAAAAAAACCGCCAGCTCGAACTGGAAAAACGGAAATCTGAGGCGCTGCTCCTCAATGTCCTTCCGGCCCGGGTCGCCGACGAACTGTTGGCCAAGGGCGACTGCGCACCCCAATCGTTCGCCGAGGTGGCGGTCTGTTTCGTCGACATCGTCCAGTTCACAGCCGCGGCCACCGTCCTGACGCCGGAAACCCTGATCGCCGAACTGAATGCCCTGTTCACCGCCTTTGACCGGATCGCCGAGGCCAACCGTTGCGAGCGGATGAAGACCATCGGCGATGCCTACCTGTTCGTCGCCGGCATTCCTGAAGCCAACGGCCGACAACTGGAAGATGCGGCCATCGCCGCCTTGGACATGGTGGCCTATCTTGCCGAACGCAACCGCACTGCCGAGCGGCGCTGGCAGGTGCGGGTCGGGCTCCATTGCGGCCCGGTGGTTGGCGGCATCGTCGGCTCGAAGAAATACCTCTACGATATCTTCGGCGACACCGTCAACATCGCCTCCCGGTTGCAGGCCATGTCGGAACCGATGCGGATCAATGTTTCGGCGGAGGTCTACCGCCATCTTTCTGACCGCTTCGTCTTTTCCTGCCCGCTTCGGGTGGAAATGAAGGGCAAGGGGCGGCAATCCACCTGTTTTCTCGAGGGGCGCCGGCGGGATTGAAACCGTATCGATTGGAGTGCCGAACCCGGAGATCCGACAGCGACAACCGGCCCGGTTGGCCCAACCCCATAACTCCACATCCCTGCCAGCCCCCCTGCACGGAGTTGCCGACGTGAAACCCCTGTGGACCCTTGCCGATCTGGTCGATCTCCACTATTTTTTTCAGCTCGACGAGACGGTGCGACGCACAGCCGGCGAGGCGGCCCTGGTCAAGCGGGACCGGATGATCTATCTGGCCAAGATCGAACCGCACCTGGGTCGGGCCGAGGAGGTGCCGCACCGTTTGCTGGTGAGGAAATGGCTGACCATGCGGCGCTTGCAGCATCGGCGCGACCAGGACGACGGCGCGCCGTTGCCGGGAGCCGTCTGGCGGGAGGTGACCGTCCTCTCCAGGGTGCTGATCTTTTTGTGCGCCCTGGCGGCCGGTTTCGGGCTGGCCGGCTCCCTGCTGTTCTACACCGGCACCACCCCGGTCAACGTGGCGGTCTATTTGGGCCTCTTTGTCGGTCTCCAGCTTGTTGTGCTCGCCGTCCAGGGGCTGTTGCTCGGCTATCGGAGACTGCGGCGCATCCCCATGGAATCCACCGTGGTCTACCTCGTTGTCGGCCGTGCGCTGCTGCGGATCCTGGATGGTCTTCGCCGGCGGGTGGCGCGGACCATGACCGGGACGCAACGCCTTGATCTGGCGGCTCTCGCCGGCTCCATCCGGCAACGCAAGGAACTGGCGGCCCTGCTCATCTGGCCGGCATTCATCCTGGCGCAGTTGGGGGGGATCGGCTTCAATCTCGGCGTGATCGTCGCCACCATGGCCAAGGTTGCCTTCGCCGACATCGCCTTTGCCTGGCAGTCGAGCCTGTCGATTTCCGCTGACTTGATCGCCTCCCTGGTCCGCTGGATCGCCCTGCCCTGGTCTTGGGTGGTCGACCGCGGCTATCCCGGCCTGGCGCAGATTGAAGGCAGCCAGATGGTGCTCAAGGAGGG
>JAUWAH010000296.1 GCA_030602145.1 Desulfobulbus sp. | reverse complement strand
AGGAACTGGCGCGGCAAACGGCGGCCGCCACCGTCGACATCAAGAACCAGATCGGCGAGATGCAGGAAACCACCGCCACCACGGTCGAAGACATCGAAAAGATCTCCGATGTCATCGCCGAGATCAACAACGTCATCAACGGCATCGCCTCCGCCGTGGAAGAGCAGTCGGCCGCCGCCAGCGAAATATCCGGCAACATCGCCCAGGCATCCCAGGGCATCGCCGAGGTCAATGAAAATGTCGCTCAATCCACGGTGGTGATCGCCGACATCACTCGTGACATCACCGGCATCAATCAGCAGTCGGGCCAGGTCGGCCAGGGCAGCGGCCAGGTGCAGCAGAGCGCCCAGGGGCTGGCGGAACTGGCGGCGCAACTTGACAAACTCGTCAAACAGTTCAAGGTCTGAGCAGTAGACGGCATGCGACCTTGATGTGGTTGATCGTTCCAGCACCGGGAGGCAGGCATCTCGCCCGCCTCCCGGACTGCGGCTCTCCGCCGACCACTGCCCTCCTTGCCCTGAACTCATTGTGCTGCAAGGAAAATCCCCAGGTTGCCCTTGTGGACGTCTCCCCTCCCATGGTACAGAAAAAGATGAAACAAGTGCCGTTTGCACAATGAACCATTGGCGAATTTTGTTATCCTTTTCACCCCCATCATCACAGGGGCAGACTGCCGAGAAACCCAACGCTCTTTGACAGTCCAAGAGATGGACCTCCATAGTCTGCCTCGAAAACGACAAAACCGTCTCTTGAGTAAGTGGCTCGGTCTCGTTGTCACCCTGTGCCCTGCCCATTCGGTTTCGCCAACGGCAGGGCGCTTCCTGCCACCAACCTTTTTGCCGCGGAACGCACATGAGCGACGTCAGCCAACCGCAGACCTTTCCCGACCGTCATCTCCGCACCCTGCTCGATGCCTCGCCCGTGGGCATGCTGGTCTTCAACGACCGGGAAGAGATGCTCTTTGCCAATCCTCCGGCTGAGCGGCTGTTCGACCTCATCCCGGAACACCGCTCAGCCAGCCGCTGTGGCGATGCCATCCGCTGCGCCAACCGTTTGAACACCGAGAAAGGCTGCGGCCATGCCGACACATGCCCCAACTGTCCCCTCTTTCGTGGCTTGCGGGCCACCATCGCCGGCACAGCAACGCCCGTCGACCAGGAAGGAGAGACGCTGCTTGAACGGGAACCGGGATACATGCCGCTATGGATCCGCTTCAAGATCCGGCCGCTGATCATCGACGGCAAACAGGGCGCCATTCTCACCGTCGACGATATCACCGCCCTGCGCCAAACGGAACAGCAGTACGCCACGCTTTTCCAGGAGATGCTCAACGCCTTCGCCCTCCACGAAATCGTCTGCGATGCCCAAGGCCAGCCCGTCGACTACCGCTTTCTCGCCGTCAATCCCGCCTTTGAGCGCATGACCGGATTGCACGCCGGCCAGATAGTTGACCGTACCGTCCTCGAGGTCCTTCCCGGGACTGACGACTCGCTGATCGAGACCTACGGCCGGGTCGCCCTCAGTGGTGAGCCAGCCCATTTCGAATATTTTTCCCGGGAAATCGACAAGCATTTCGCCATCAACGCCTTCTGCCCAAGTCCCGGCCAGTTCGCCTGCCTGTTCGAAGATATCACCGAGCGCAAACAGGCAAGGGAGGCGCTGGCACAAAGCGAGGTTAAGCACCGTTCCGCCTACACCCTCCTGCGCTCGCTCTGCGACAACGTCCCGGACATGATTTGGGCCAAGGATCTCGACAATCGCTACCTCTTCGCCAATACTGCCCTGTGCCGCGACCTGCTCAATGCCACCGACACCGAGGAACCGCTCGGCAAATCCCACCTCTTTTTTGCCGAGCGCGAGCAGGCTCGCCACCCCGACCAGCCCCAGTGGCACACTTTCAGTGAATTCTGCAGCGATTCGGACTCGGCCACCAAGGCAGCAGGCCTGCCCATGCGGTTTGACGAATTCGGTACTATCCGCGGACAGTTCCGCTTCCTGGATGTGCACAAGGCCCCCTTCCTCGACGAGAACGGCACCATGATCGGGACCGTGGGTTCAGCCCGGGACGTAACCGCGGTCAAGGCGATGGAGCAAGAACTCAAGGATAGGGAGCAGCGCCTGGACCTGGCTATCCGCGGCGCTGACCTTGCCACCTGGGATTGGCACATTCCCAGCGGGACCATTGTCATCAATGATCGTTGGGCGGAGATGCTTGGCTATACCGTGGACGAGGTGGAACCTTGCCTTGAATCCTGGTCAACACGACTCCATCCGGATGACCATGGTCGAGTGCAGACAGCCCTCACCCGCCATCTTGCCGGCGAGACAGACCAATACGAATCGGAATACCGCCTGCGCCACCGATCCGGCGAATGGATCTGGATCATGGACAGGGGCCGGGTACTCGAACGCGACGCCCAGGGAAAGCCCCTGCGCGCCTGCGGCACCCACTTCGATGTTTCCCGCCAGAAGATCCTGATCGAACAATCGCGGGACGGCATCGTCATTCTTGACGGCCAAGGCAGGGTCCGCGAGGCCAACCGGCGCTTTGCCGACATGCTCGGCTACACCGTGGAAGAAGTCCAGCGCCTTCAAGCCTGGGACTGGGATGCACAGTGGACACGGGAGGACTTGCTGCGAAAGATTGAACTCCTCGATGCCGCCGGCGACTTCTTCGAAACCGTCCACCGTCGTCAAGACGGGACCATCTATCCGGTGGAAATCAGCAGCAACGGTTCGATATGTGGTGGCGAAAAGCTGGTCTTCTGCGTCTGTCGGGACATCAGCGAACGCAAACGGATAGAGGATGCCCTCCGCGAGCAGGAGATATTCCTCCGCTCCATGACCACCTCGACCCGAGATGCCATCCTGGTCATGGATTTCCATGGCCGGGTCGCCTTCTGGAACCCGGCGGCCACCACCATCTTTGGCTACGAGGAACAGGAGGCACTCGGCGCCCACCTCCACCGGTTGATCGCGCCGCAGCGTTATCACCAGGCGTACGAGCGAGCCTTTCTCGCCTTCCAGCAGACGGGCAGGGGCATGGCCATCGATAGGACGCATGAATTGCAAGCCCGGCATAAATCCGGCCGCGAATTCCCCATCGAACTCTCCCTTGCCGCCTTCCCCACGGCCAAGGGCTGGCACACCGTCGGCGTCGTTCGCGACATCAGCGAACGGAAAAAAGCGGAGGATACACTCCGTCACAATGAACAACGGTTGCGCAAGTTGGTGGATATTCTTCAGCACCCTGCCGGCCAGGTGCAGGCGTTCCTCGATCACGCCCTGGAGCAGGCGCTTGAACTCACCAACAGCACCATGGGCTTTTTCCTTCGGTATCAGGAAGAGCGCCGGGAGTGCACGGTCTTTTCCTGGTCCGGCGAGATCATGGTCCCATTCGCCATGGCCAGCCAGCAGACGACGTTTTCTCTCGAACGGGCAGGGCTCTGGGGCGAGGCAATCCGTCGACGGCAACCCGTGATCATCAATGACTTCGCCGCCGACCACCCACTCAAGCAGGGTTTCCCGGAAGGCCATGTCGAACTGCGCCGGTTCATGGCCGTCCCCATTATCAAAGACAACTGCGTAGTCGGCGTGGTCGGGTTGGCCGACAAGACCAGCGCCTACGACCAAAACGATGCCTTGCAGGTGTCCCTGCTCATGGACAGCGTCTACAATATTGCCGAGCGCAAGAGGATGGAAGAGGAGCGGAGCCGATTGCAGGCGCAACTGGTCCAGGCTCAGAAGATGCAAGCCATCGGCACCCTGGCCGGCGGCATCGCCCACGACTTCAACAACATCCTCGGGGCAGTGATCGGCTATGCCGAGATGGCCAGGGAAGACAGTCCCAAGGGGGCGAAGGCGGCCAGGTACCTGGACAAGGTGCTCGAGGCCAGCGACCGGGCCAGGAACCTGGTCAAACAGATCCTCGCTTTCAGCCGCCAGCAGGACAGCGAGCGCGTCTCCCTGGATCCCGGCCTCATCGTCAAGGAAGTGGTTAAACTGCTCCGGCCGAGCCTGCCCTCGACCATTGCCATCAGCCACCGCATCGAAACCGGTCGAACCGTCCTCGCCAACCCCACCCAGATGCACCAGATGCTGATGAACCTGGCCACCAACGCCTTCCACGCCATGGAGCAGACCGGCGGCAGCCTGGCGATCACCATCGACGACATCGACTTCGGCGAGGCCGGCGCCGCCCTCCACCCGATGGTCGGCGCCGGGCCCTTTGTCCGCTTGGCGGTGGCCGACACCGGCCCGGG
>JAUWAH010000236.1 GCA_030602145.1 Desulfobulbus sp. | reverse complement strand
CGCGGATCTTCTGGTAGTCGGGCAGGTACCTGCCGGCCTGACGCATGAACCAGACCGGGGTGTAAGCGGTGCGCTCGCCCCGGCAGGCATGGAGAAACGTGTCGTTCATGATGGCGCTGGGTGGGTTGTCGGCACGGAGCCGGTTGGTCGGTCGTCGGGCCGGTTCAATGGACCGGACGATGGGTGCAAAAAGGCTCGCCGGCCAGATAGTCGCCGGTTACGGCATAGGCCCTGGCCCGGCAGCCGCCGCAGACGTTGATGTATTCGCAGCGGCCGCAGTTCTCTTTATAGGCGGTAAAATCGCGCATATCCAGCATGAGGGGCGAATGCTCCCAGATTTCCTGAAAGGACTGGGTGCGGAGATTGCCGGCTGCCAGGGGAAAATAGCTGCACGGCAGCACATTGCCGTCGACATCGATCAGGCAGATCAACTGGCCGGCCAGGCAGCCCTTGGAGCCGCCGGTGGAAAACTTGAGGCTGCGCCGCTTGAACCGTTCGCCCTCGGTCTTGGACCGCTGGAGGACGATCCGGTAGTACTGTGGGGCGCAGGTCGGCCGCACAAGGAGGTCGCTCTCCTCTTTTTCCATGTCGTAATGCCAGTTGAGGATCTCCTCGTAGTCTTCCGCCGCAATCAGTTCGTCCATGATGTCTTCGCCCCGGCCGGTTGGCACGATCATGAACATGTACCAGGCGGTGGCGCCGAGGCCTTTGACCAGCCGGTAGATCTCTGGGATTTCTTGCCTGTTGCGCTTGGTGAACGAAGAGTTGACAAGAAAGTCGATCCGGTGCTCGTTGAACAGGCGGATGGCACGCATGACGCCGTCAAAGGCGCCGGGCTGGTTGCGGAAATCATCGTGCACCCCGGCGGTGGCGCCGTCAAGGCTCAGGGAGACCATTTTGATCCCCGTTTCCTTGATGCGGCGGCAGGTGGCCTCGGTCACCAGGGAGCCGTTGGTGGCCAGGCACATGCGTAGGCCGAGGCCGGTGCCATACGCGGCGATATCGAACACATCCGAACGCAGCAGGGGCTCGCCACCGGAAAGGACCACAACTGGGCTGGCGTAGGAATGGATGTCATCGAGGATTCGTTTGGCCTCGTCCAGGGAGAAGTCGGGATGGTCGGCGACGGCGGCTTCGGAGGAGGAGCGGCAGTGGACGCAGTGGAGATTGCAGCGGCGGGTGATTTCCCAGGCGATCCATTTCGGGGTGCATTCCATAGGGTGGTTTCCGACCGAAGCAGCGCGGCGCGGGGCGGGACGTGTCGCCGGCCTTGACAAATGAGAGGGGCTCGGGTTCGTGTCGCCTGGGGCTGCGTTAAAAGATGCAGACAGATGAACAGGTTGCAAAATATATTCCTCATCGGCGGCGGGGTCAACTGCTTTGTCGGCCCACCGGCTCGCCATCCCTGGAAAGCCGGTTATTGATGGTGAAAAATTCTGGAAAGGATATATGGTAGAATCAGGAAACGATAGGTTGTCATCTTCTTTCATGCGAGGAGGCATGCTATGCAGGCGATCAAGGGTATTCTGACCCCAATTGATTTTTCCGAAAATGCCGGCAAAATCGTCAAGGCAGCGGCCTATGTGGCCGGCACGTTCAAGGCGGAGTTGCATTTGGTCTTCGTTGCGCAAACCTTCGAAGACTACAGTGGTTTCTTTGTACCGCCCGTCAATTTGCCGAACCTGGAAGAAGAACTGTTTGCCGCCGCCCAGCAGCAGATGGAGGCCTATGTTGATGAAAATAGGACACTGTTTGCCGATTCCGGCGTCAGCCATGTGACCGGCAAGGTGCTGTCCGGCGACATCGCCGAGGAAATTCTATCCTATGCCGAAAAGAAAAAGGTGCAGTTGATCATCATGGGCACGCATGGCTACAAGGGGCTGGAAAGGATCATGTTCGGCAGCGTTGCCGACAAGGTGGTGAAAACCGCCAGTTGTCCGGTGATGACCATCAACCCCTACCGCGAGGAATACGAAGGCAAAAACGCTTGATTGTCGGCACAAAGGCTGTGGCGGTTCGGATCGCTCGTGATTCGGACAGTGGACGCCGGGGCGAGGGAAGTTCAGTTTGGAGGTGCGGTATGGAAAAGAGAAAGTACCCGCGCATTGTGGTGAGAAACATGCAGATCGACGTATCCGACGGCATCGGTTGCTGCTCGGGGAATGTCCGCAATATTTCCCGGGTTGGCCTGTGCCTGACGGATTTAGCCAAGCGTTTCGGCAAGAAATTCGACGCCTTGACCGTGGTTGCCTCCAGCGAGAGCCATTATTTCAAGTTTCGTGTCCGGCCGAAATGGGAGCAGGTCGGCAGTTCGAATAAGCGGGTCGGGGTCGAGATTCAGGATCCTCCCCGGCAATGGACCGAATATGTGCAGTCCTTGGAGTCGAAGGCAAAGCGCCATTAAACATCCGCTTGGTTTTCCATCCTGAGCAGGCCGACGACGCAGCCGGCAAGGCCGCTGGGGACTCCTTGTTCAGGACGGCCGGCACCGAAGGTTTCGGCAAAAAGCCCGGCAGCCGTCATCCCGGGGAAGAAAAACAGATCAAAAAACCAGCACTCCGGCTCCGATGAGGGGGAGGACAAGGCGGACAGCGCCCGTGACCATTGGGCAGTTCCGTCACTCAGCATCGCTTCCATGTCTTTGTTGTCGGGCAGGGCGGAGCCGCTCTCGGTCATGTGTCTCCATGCCGATTCGAGGGAGGGACACAATCCGACCAGGGGATCATTGGCTGCCGAATTCGGCCCGCAGGATGTCCGGGCGGAGGGGACACTCAGGCTGACCAGCCGCTTCGGACTCTGTCGGCACAGTTTTTCGTAGGTTTCCTCCAGCAGTTCCATCGCCGTTCGACGGCTGGTGACAAGAACGCCCGGCGCGGGTCGGTCACCATGAAAACAGAGCCGTGCCCAGGCCCTGAGGCGGTGGCGGAGGATCCCCTCGGTCTGTTGGTCGGTTTTTGTCACCTTGGATTGCAGCGCAAAAGGGTTCTCGCCGTCCTCGCACAGTTCGGCGAGCAGGCGGTTTTCCCTGCGGGCAATCTCTTGCAGGGCCCTGTCCAGTTCCATCTGTTCGATATCGTAGTATTCCCCCAACTTGACAATCAACCGCGATTGCCAGAGAGCCGGGTCCTCCTGCTGCTCCTTGATCGCTCCATGCCTCAACAGGGATGACAGGATCGAGTGATGGGGTTCCGGCTGATCGCGGCGATTGAGGCCGGCCAGGGTCAGCATCCCGAGTTGGCTGGTGTAGGCGTCGCCGCGCTGCCGCATGTCCCGGAGCAGGGCAAGAAATCGTGTCCGCTGCTCAGCCAAGGGGACCGGGGTCCAGCGATCCAGCCTTGCCAACTGCCGCCAGTGGGCGATGCGGGCCGTTTCCGTCTCCGGTTCCGGCGGCTCGTTTTCGACGGCTTGCATGTGGACAACCTGTCCGAAAACCTGTACAAGGGGGTGGAGGGACAGTTCGTCGGGAAGGGTGTCCGGAAACACGCAGGCTTTGCAGTTGGTCATGATATGCACACGATACGGGAAAAGATCACGTTGTTCCTGACGGCCTTGGCCTATCTGATGTTTCACTTGCGAGTGGGAGCCGATGCGGAGGCCATTGTCATCGGGACAGCCGCCCAGATGCTCTTGACCACTCCCTACGCCCTGGGATTCACCTACATCGTCGCCGTGGCGTTCCGTCGGCTTTCCAACAAGGGTTGGTTGCCCTGGGATCGCCTGCTGCGGGTCTTCTTCACGGTCGGCATTCTCTTCGCCTTTTTTTTTGCCCTCTACGAATACGCCGGTCAGGGGCAGCCATTGACGGACCGGTCCTTGGACGCCGACTCTAGCGCAGCACGCTTTTTTGAGGATGTACTCCGCAAGGCGCGGTAGCGTTGGGCATGAGCAGGCAATCGGGGCCCATGAGCGTCCCGGGGCTGGTGACCGCGTTGCAGCCGGTTTGGCTGCGGTCGCCGATGATCGCCCCGAGTTTGCGCAGGCCGGTGTCGATGAGGCCGCTGTCGGTGCGCAGTTTAACGTTGCCGGACAAGAAGCGCAGGTTGGCGCACTTGGTTCCCGCTCCGAGATTGACGTTGTTACCGAGAATCGAGTCGCCCAGATAGGCGAAGTGCCCGGCCTTGGCATCGTTGAGGAAAATTGAGTGCTTGACCTCGGTGGTGTGGCCGACCACGCAGCGCTTGCCGATCAGGCAGTTGCCGCGGAGATAGGCCCCGTGGCGGATCTCGGAATGGTCGCCGATGATGGCCGGCGATTTGATCATCGCCCCCGACTCGACCAGCACGCCCTTGCCGATCTTGATGTTCCTGCCGACGATCACCGCTCCGGCCATGATGACCGAGGCGCCTTCGAGAAATTGGCCATTCTCCCACACCGAGAGCCCGCCTTTGGTTGTGTCGCCATAGGTGATGATGCATTCCCGGGCGTTGCGAAGCCGGCCGTTGTGCCAGATGTAGGGGCTGTCCAGCGGCACCGCGTCGCGGATGCAGAGATGCTGGAAGATCGGGGCGGTCTGGCCGGCGATGTAGGCCTTGAGTTGTTTGAGCGGTACCCAGACGTAGGGGCAGTCGGCAAAGAGTTCCCGGTCGGGAAAATCGGTGAGATCAAAAAACGACCCGATGGTCAGCATAACAGGCTCCAGGATAGGCGGAAGGGCGGCGGTTGTCTACACGCCTCTGTATATTGAGCCCCCGGTCATTCTTCAAGGAAAATCTTGCCGCCGGGCCGGGGATCCGCCGCCTTGACTTCACAGGGGCCGGTGTTTACTGTCGTGGCACACTTTTCAGCGTACGGACTACCGCCCCAAGCGGTTTGCAAGGAGGATAAACGTGGAATTTGACGATTCGTTATCGACCAGCATGGGCGACTTCGGCGAGCAGGCGCAGGATCTGGAGATCCCCGATTCGCTGCCCATGATGGCCGTCCGGGATGTAGTTGTCTTCAACTATAT
>JAUWAH010000219.1 GCA_030602145.1 Desulfobulbus sp. | reverse complement strand
GCCTGCCGGCCGGAGCTTGCGCACCCAGTAGGTCAGGGCGTGATAGGACAGGTGATGTCGGCGACAGTACTCCCGGCGGGAAAGACCGCTGCCGCCAAGCGCCCGCACATGCGCCCGCCAGAAGCGAGCCCCGGTCTTTGTCTCGGATGATGCAGCAATGCTCATAGTGGACCTCCTTCGTCGTGAACGTTGGCGCCACTATGACAGATCAGGCAATGGAAAAACAGATGCGGTTATTTTGACGGTTACAATGCATCAACAATGATGGTCTCGCAAAAAGTTCAAACCACCGTCACTCCCGCGCAGGCGGGAGCATGCAACCAACTGAAAGCATGAGATTCCCGCCACAGCCTGTCCCCGTGAAGACGGGGGCGGCAATGGCGGAAAGGGTTGACTCCAGACTATTCACGAGTCCGTCAACCGTTCATGTGCAAGAAACTCCGACGGTATAGATTATCTCGGATCTTCTTGAGGCGGGTGGCGCCTGTCGCCACCTGCCTTGCCTGCTTGCCTGGGTTTGTCGAAAGCTCAGCGCACCGCTGCATCCCCTCCCTCCGCTTTCCTCTCCCCTTTTCATGACCAACCCGGGAACCCGTCGGCATACCTGGCGATATTTGGCGAGCAATGGCGAGATGGCGTTATGTTAAACGATGTAATTTCAAATAATTACGATGGCATGGTGATTGCAAAGATGGAACCGCGCTCAACACTCGCAATCAACCATCCCCAGCCCGGCGAGAGAGGAACAAGAGGGCGAGGAGCGTTGCACAAACTCCGCACCAAAAGAGACGATATGAGCAATCGCACAGTCATGATTGTTGATGATGAAGAACGCTTGGTCCGGAACACGACCAAGATTTTCGAGCGGCTCGGATCGACGGTCCACCGTGCATTCAGCGGTGAGGAGGCCCTGGACATCTTGGGCCAGCACGATGTCGATGTGGTTTTTCTCGATGTCAACATGCCGGGCATGAATGGCATCGAGACCCTGGCTAAAATTAAGCAAAGACACCCTTTGGTCCAGGTGATCATGATCACCGGGGCCTTTAACAGAGACCAGGCGGCAGAGGGGCTCCGGCTCGGGGCCAACGATTTTCTGCTCAAACCGGTCAACATCAGTGAATTCGTGGCAAAGGCGGATGAAGCGTTCAACAAACGAAAAGAGATGGAGAAGAAATTACAGATGATGTCCGACTGAGACGTATGGAACGGGAATGACTGATACCAAGGTGAGCAACGGAGGAAAACATGACGCAAAAAATCACGGTTCTGATGGTCGACGACGAAGAACGCTTCAGAGTCACCACCGCGAAGATTCTCGAACGCAAGGGCTTTCAGGTTCTCCTGGCTGAAAGCGGCGAAGAGGCTCTTGAAAAAATCAAAGAAAAACCGGATGTCGTCATCCTTGACATTCGGATGGCGGGCATGGACGGCGAGGAAGCGCTGGCACACATCAAGAAACGCAATCCCAATATTCCGGTGATCATGCTCACCGGCCATGGAGAACTCCCCAGCGCCGAGCGTACCCTGGAACACGGCGCCTTCGATTATCTCTCCAAGCCTGCGGACATCGACCTGTTGACCTACAAGATCAACGAGGCGGTCCGTTTTGGCGGCGGAGCGAAGAAGGATCAGGAGATGGTGGTCGGCGACCTGATGATCCCCATTGAAGAATATGTGGTGGTGTCGGTCGATACCCCTTTGAAAAACGCCCTGTTCCAGCTCCGCGACACCAACATGCGCTTCCAGAGCACCGACAAATTCATGCAAAGCGGTCATCGGGAAATACTGGTTGTCGACAAGGGTGAGATCGTCGGCATGGTGTCCATGAAAGAGATCGCCGACAAGGCCCGGCCCTCCTACCTGGATCAGATCCGCAGTCATGAGGAGAGCACCGCCCTGCGCTACTCCCACATCTTCTGGAACGGCATGTTGACCATGCGGCTCAAGGAGATTGCCGGCATCAGGATCGGTGACGTCATGGCACCGCCTCCCCCTGGCATCGATAAAAACGCCAACCTCACCGAAGCCTGTGACCGGTTGCACGAGAAATCGGCTCGGCGGCTGATCGTCACGGCTGAGAACAAGGTTGTCGGCGTTCTCCGGGAACAAGAGCTGTTTTTTGAAATGATCCGCATCCTTTCCCAATAATAACCTGCCATTGCTCCAAGGAGGCGTTGAATGAGTGCTGAAACCCTACACATTGCTGAAGAACACGGCGAGTGCGCGCCAAAGCCGGCAAGCTTCTCGCTTAAATGGATTCTCATCTCGGTGGCCATCGGCATCGGGATCTACCTGCTGCCCACCCCCGAAGGCATGTCGGATCGGGCCCACAAGTACCTGGCCCTGCTGATCCCGGTGGTCATCCTCTGGACCGTCGAGGCCATGCCCATCGGCGTCACCGCCATCGGCGTCGGCGCCGCCCTGGCTCTGTTCGAGATTCAAACCGTGCAAGCTGCCTGGGCTCCCTATGCCAACCGCTCGGTGGTCTTCGTCTTCATGATCATCATGATGGGCGTGGTCATCAGCCAGACAACCCTGCCCCAGCGCATCCTCAACGGGGTGGTCAGGGTCGGCGGCAGGAACACCGCCAAGCTCAGCTTCACCCTCTGCATGGCGGCGACCCTGCTGTCCATGTGGACCCACGACGCCGCCATCACCCTCATCCTGCTCTACTCACTGATACCCCTGTTCAACCGGATGGGCATTACCCCGGCCAACTCCAACAACCTATCCAAGCATTTTCTGCTCTGTGTTCCCCTAGGCGCAGCCTGCGGCGGCGGCGGCACCTTTGTCGGCAGCGGCCGATCGCCGGCGGCGGCGGAAATGTTCCTGGCGGCCACCGGCTACAATATTGGCTTCATGGAATATGCCCTCTACTGCATTATTCCCTCCATCGTCTACGGCCTCGGCACCTGGATCGCCCTGATGATCGCCATGCCGCCCAAGATCAAGGAACTGCCCGACGAGGCAGTCGCCCCCAAGCTGCCACCCGTGACCAAGAACGAAAAATGGATTGCCTGGCTCCTCGTCATCACCATCGCAGCGTACTGCACCAGCGACTGGACCAAGATCCATGTCTCGGTGATCGGCGCCTTTTTCATCGTCTTCTGTATGGCAGCGAGCCTGGTGGACTGGAAAAAATGCGTGCTTGAGTTTCCCTGGAACCCGATGATGGTCTTCGGCGCCGGCTTTGCCCTGGGTATCGCCATGCTCGATACCGGCGCCGGCAAATGGATCGCCGAGCAGGCCTTCGTCCTGGTCGAAGGCTATAGCTGGCCGGTCGTCAGTTTCGGCGTCGGCTGGATCAGCGCCATCATCACCAGTTTCATGGCCAATGCCGCCGCCACGGCGCTGCTGGTGCCGGTGGTCGTGCCCATGGCCGATCTGGCCGGGGTGCCCACCTTCCCCATCGCCCTGACCGTGCCCCTGGCCACCACCTTCGTCCTGCTGGTCATCGGTTGTCCTCCTACCCTGATTGCCTACGGCTTGGGCTATTTTACCCAGATTGAGGCCTTCAAAGTGCTGTTGATGCGGACCATTATCTGTCTGTTCCTGGCGGGCATCATGCAGTCCCTCTGGTGGCCGATGGCCAAGATGCCCGGCAACATCGACATGATGCAGACGCCGGCCAAACTGACGCCGTTCGGCTACGAACTGATCAAGAAACCCTGAGAAGACGGACGCCGGCCCGGATGATGGAGTGTGGTCAAGGAATACATCCACATCCGGGCATGACGGCAACCCTGTCCAAAATAGAACGGTGCCGACCGGAGGTTGAACGTCGGTCGGCACCGTCAACAGACCCATTGCTTTGTGCTAATCCTCATCAGGAGGTCCAATGCTGAAAACAATACCAGGGCTGATCAGCCTGTTTCTGCTTATCTCCGTGCCAAGCGCATTTGCCTCCGAAATGGTGCGCGGTGCCGGTATTCTGGCCGGAATCAACATCATTGAAAACGTCACCCGAGATTTTAATAAAAAGAATCCTGAAGTCACCCTGACCCATAAGGAACTCAAGGGCGCCGCAGATGTCATCACCGCCGTGGGCAAGGGAGAGCGGGCCTGGGGCGTGGTCAACCGATCCTTGAACGACAAGGAAAAAGAACAGTTCGCGGACATCAAGACCCATCTGTTCGCCAAGGACGGCATCGTCTTTGTTGTCCACCCCGACAACCCGGTTACGGCCATCACCAAGGCTCAACTCAAGGATATTTACCAGGGGAAGATCACCGACTGGTCCCAGGTCGGCGGCAAGAAGGGCGTCATCTCCCCGATGATGCTGCGGGACAAGCGGCATGTTGCCCGGACGGCGGTCGAGAAATACGTCCTCGGTAAGGAAAAGATGGCGATCGGCAAGGTCCGTGAAATGGACAACCAGGGGGCGCTGCGCGACGATGTAATCCTGGACAAATCGTCCCTGGGCTACCTCTTGATGAGCGGCGCCGGCAAGAAGGTCAAAAGCCTGGAATTGGACGGGTTCGTTCCGAAGAAAGCCGATGTCAAGGCCGGAACCTACCCTCTGGCGGCCTCCTGGTTCATCATCACCAAGGGCGATCCCTCACCGGCCATGCAGAAATTCATGGAGTTCCTCTATTCCGCGGAAGGAGGAAAGCTGGTCGAGAAGGGTAAGGTTACCTTCATCCCGAGGGCTTCCGGCCAATAGGCCGGAGAGGTTGCAGGCAAGGTGCTCTTTCCCCCAGAGTGCCTTGGTGCTCCGAACAACCCCTTGTCGCTGGCGATGAGGGGTTGTTTTCGGGTCAGATGTTTAATCCGTGGGTGATGCGCCGCTGGCTCCCTTCCCGTCGGCGATCATCGGAAACGACAGGGTGAAATACATGGCACAATCTGAAATCCTCAACTACGGGCTGCCGGTTGCCAGCAAAGGGTTTTTCAGGAAATTGGCGGATGGCGATTTCGGACTGGCCAAGACCTACTGGCTGTTCGGCGTGACGGTCAGCATCGGCGTCAATCTTCTCTCAAACTTCGTCATCACCTCCATTCAGGGGCTGGTGCTGTTGACACTCGCCTATGCAGTCTATGATGTGCCGGTCATCCTCGGGACCTGGAGGGCGGCCAAGAAATACCAGGGTCCAAAGCTGTGGGCCAATCTGGCCAAGAGCATGACTGTTGTCGGGGCCATCATGCTGGTTGCGGTACTGGTCATGCTGGTCGTCCTCTTGTTGAAAGAGGCATGATTCCGGACCACTGTGCCGCCGAGAAATCGCTTCCCCTAAAC
>JAUWAH010000424.1 GCA_030602145.1 Desulfobulbus sp. | reverse complement strand
GGACTGGATTCCCGATGACTACCTCGGGAATGACTCAACCGTCTTTTTGCAAAAGCCTCATTTGAAAAACGGTTTTTTTTGTCATTTCGAGCGGAGCGAGAAATCTCCGGAACACTGACGAGATTTCTCGTCGCTGCGCTCCTCGAAATGACAGAAATCCACTTTGTACGAGACCATTATAATTAAAGGGCGATGCACCAGGTACCGCCCTTTCCCCTTCCTTCATTCGGGTCGGTCACCGAGAATATGCTGTTCGATCTCGGTGAGATGGGCCTCCATCGCCCGCCGCGCCGCTGCCGCATCCCCTGTCTCCAGGGCGTCGATAATACGCAGATGCCCTTCCACCGAAGCAAGTCTACGCTCCGGGCTTTGCAACCAGACCGAGCGGCTCTGGTCGACGATGGTCTGGATGGCCGCCATGACCTGGTCGATGACGCCGTTGTCCGCGCTTGCCACCAGCAGTCGGTGAAACTCGGCATCGAACCGGTCTTCGGCCCGGCCGGCCAAGAGAGCCCGCTGCTGATCGCAGAGCACTACCTTGAGCCGGTCCAACTCCTCCGGAGTGATTCGCCGGGCGGCCAAGGCGGCGATTTCAGGTTCCATCATTCGCCTGAATTCAAGCACATCGTGGAGCACGCCGCTCTGTTCGGCGATGCTGGCGACGATGGCATCGGCGGCCAAAGGCGTCTCCAAGGTGGTCAGCAGGTAGGTGCCGTCACCCTGGCGGCTTTCGATAACCCCCCGTTCGGCCAGGGCCTGCAGAGCCTGGCGCAGACTGGTTCGGGACACGCTCAGGGTCTCGGCCAGCTTGCGCTCCGGTGGCAACCGATCACCTGGGGCCAGTTGGCCATTGCGGATCATTGCCCCGAGCCGTTCGATGATTGCGGTATAGGTGTATTTCTTTTCGTCCTTCGGGCTGACCGGTGTCACCGAAACCTCCTGGCTTTAAAATTGGTCCAACCAATACCACGACTATCCGGCCATCGTCAAGCCGATTGTTTCGATTTGACTGTTGAATGGTTGACCAATTAGGCTGATACTCTCCTTATGACGGTCCCATCGCCAAGCGAACGGACAAATCGAAACCATGGTCGGCAAAACCATTGGATGGAAAAACGCCGACTATGGTACAAAGAGTCCCGAAACCATTTCTTGAGGGCTCCAGCGCTGACGACTTCAACCTGCATGGCTTTGTTCCTCACCCCATGAAGGAAACCCTACACCCAAGAGGACGGATGGCCGAGATCCTGATCGTTGACGACGACATCATGCTGGCCGAGATGCTGACCGGCTATCTCCAGCGGGCCGGGCACCGGGCCGCCAGCGCCGCCACCTTGGCTACTGGCCTTGACATGGCAGCCGGCGGCCACTACGAGGTGATTTTCCTCGATGTGCAGATGCCGGACGGCAACGGCCTGGCGGCTCTTCCCCGGTTTGCCGAGGTGGTGTCCGGACCGGAGATCATCATCATGACCGGTTCCGGCGATCCCGACGGAGCCGAAAAGGCCATCCAGTCCGGGGCCTGGAGCTACCTGGAAAAGCCCCACGTCCTCCGCGACCTGCTGCTGCCCCTCACCCGGGCCCTCCAATACCGGGAAGAAAGAAAGAAGATCAGCCACATACCGGTGGCCTTGAAACGGGATGCCATTATCGGCAGGAGTCCTGCCCTCCTCCAGTGCCTGGACCAACTGGCCACGGCGGCGGCCAGCGAGGCCAGCGTGCTGCTCACCGGCGAAACCGGGACCGGCAAGGAACTGTTCGCCCGAGCCATCCACGATAATTCCAACCGGGCCGACCGGGCCTTTGTGGTGGTCGACTGCGCCTCTCTGCCGGAAACCCTGATTGAAAGCACCCTGTTCGGCCATATCAAGGGGGCCTTCACCCACGCTGACCGGACGACCTCCGGCCTGATCAAGACGGCCCATGGCGGCACCCTGTTCCTCGACGAGGTCGGTGAGTTGCCGGAGCGTGTGCAGAAAACCTTTCTCCGCGTTCTCCAGGAACATCGGTTTCGCCCGGTGGGCGCCACCCGTGAAGAGCACAGTGATTTCCGTCTGGTCGCCGCCACCAATCGTGATCTCGACTGGTTGGCATCCCGGGGACTCTTTCGCTCCGACCTGCTCTACCGGCTCCGCTCCCTGACCCTCCACCTCCCGCCTCTGCGGGAGCGCAAGGAAGACATCCGCCCCCTGGCCCGCCACTTTCTCAATCGCCTCTGCGACCGGGCCCGTATCGATTCGAAAGGCATCGCCGACGAACTGTTCGAGTCCCTGTTGATCCACGACTGGCCGGGCAATGTCCGCGAACTGCAGCAAACCATGGAGCAGGTTTTCGCCAACGGCATCCATCTGCCCACTGTTTTTGCCTACCACCTGCCCGATCATATCCGGGTACGGATGGCTGTGGCAGCCCTCAAGGAACCGTCACCCGTCATCGCCTTTCGCGGTCCGACCATGCAAAATGGACCGCTTCCCACCTGGAAGGATTTCAGAACCGAACAGGAACAATTCTACCTGCGATACTTGCACGGAATAACCTGCGGCGACATCAAGGAGATGTGCCGCCTCTCGGGACTCTCTCGCGCCCGTCTCTACCAGTTGCTCAGTCTGCATCGGATCGGCCCGGCCCGTCATCTTCCCGACTGATCGTTCCGACCTCCCCCAATCCCCCATCGCTACTGCCCCTTCCTTCCTCCGATTGCGGCTTGTCTACTTTTTTAGACTGAACTGTTGTTCACAATACTGGACACTGGTGGGCTCTAGCCCTTTCTTGCCAACGATTGGCCAAACCAGGACCACCATCGCAGCGAGCTAACAACCAGGGATACAAGAGAAAATTATTTTTCTTGGTTTGATAGGAAATCCGGCAGGCTTATTGCGATTATTATTGGCAAGCACTCTGCCCGTTCACCTTGACCGCATCGCCCCAGGATGAGCATGAAACGGTACTATC
>JAUWAH010000384.1 GCA_030602145.1 Desulfobulbus sp. | reverse complement strand
GCTGGTTCCGGCACCGTTGCCTTGCCGGAGCATCGGCATTTCATTGTTCGTTGTGACCGGCCAATGTGGTCCAGTCACGCGGGTTAGCAGAAAACGACCAACCCGAGACCTTGCCACCGTCAGCGGCAAAGGTGGCGAGCGGGATTGCCGGCTATCCCTGCCCGTCATTCCTTACCCCCTTCCGCTGGTCGGGTAACCATACCATCGCCAACCAAAGCTGTTCCTATGTCATGACCTTCACGATGACCGTCCGTCTCAAACTTTTTTTCAGCCACATCCTGGCCGTCCTCCTGGTGTCCGGCAGCATCGGCACCTACTTTTACGCCAGCGCCGCCAAGAGCCTGATGGACGGCCTGAAGGAGCGCCTCCAGGCGAGCGCCGCCCTGATCAGCCAGACCATCGACGCCGACGATCTCCGCAGCGTGCTCACCGAAGCGGATACCGACCAGCCGGGATACCTTCAGGCCCTGAACACCCTGCGCGCCCTGAAGCGGATGAACCCTGACGTGGCCTTTCTGTATGTGATGCGGCAGGAGGGCGAAAAGGTGCTCTTTGTGGTCGACTCCGACGAAACGGATCGGCAAGCCCTGCCCGGACAGGAATACGCCCATCGGGTGCCCAACCTGCTCAAGGGTTTCACCGGCTTCGCCGTCGACGATGCCATCATGACCGACCAATGGGGCTCTTTTCTCTCCGGCTATGCGCCGATCAAGAACGGTCACGGCCAGTTTCTGGTGGGCATCGACATGCGGGCCGACAAGGTCTACACCAAGCAACGAGACCTGAAGATCTCCGGAGTATGCTCCCTGATCGGTTCGCTCATCCTGGCCTTCCTGTTTTCCCGATATCTGGCCAGCCGGTTCACCGGCCCCATCCGCCTGGTCATCGACCGGTGCACGGCCGTTGCCGCCGGCAGGCTCGATGAGCGGATCACTATCCGGACCAACGATGAACTCAATCAACTGCTCGGGGCGTTCAACGAGATGTCGGCCGCCCTGGCTCTTTCGGAACAGAAGAAACAGGAAGCCTTCGTGGCGCTGCAGCGCTCCAAGGAGGAACTGGAAATCCGGGTCAGGCAAAGGACCGCCGACCTCAACGAGGTCAACGACAAACTAAGCCATGAAATCGCCCAACGGATCATCGCCCAGAAGGCCCTGGAGGAGGCCGCCACCGTCGACCCGCTCACCAGGCTGCTCAACCGGCGGGCGATGATGGAGCGATTCGACTATGAGATAGCCCGCAACCGGAGAAGTTGGTTGCCGTTTACCATCCTGTTCCTGGATCTCGATCATTTCAAGCGGGTCAACGACGAGCAGGGCCACGATGCCGGCGACAGCGTCCTGATGGAGATAAGCATGCGCATGAAAAACATGCTCCGCAGCCAGGATTCGATCGCCCGCTGGGGCGGCGACGAGTTCGTGGTGCTGCTGCCGGAAACCGGGTTGCGCGAGGGGACGGCGGTGGCCGAAAAGATCCAGCGGTGGATCGCCGATGTGCCCCTCTACGCCAACGGCGAGGAGGTGTTCGTCACGGCCAGCTTCGGGGCGGCGGAATTCCGCCAGGGTGCGGACATTCACCAGGTGATCAAGGCAGCCGACGAGGCGGCCTTTGCCGCCAAGATGAAAGGACGCAACCGGGTGGAAACCGAAGGGAGATGACTCTCGGGCGGTACGACATGGCTGCCGCGTGCCTGTCTCCTCGCCGGTCCGCCCCTGGCAACAGATTGTTGGTGTGAGGCACGGTTGCTCGTTTTTCCTCTTTCTACGAGGCCATCATGTTTGAATCCGCCGAATTGGGGCACAAGATCGAAAAATCTGTTTACGAACAGGAGGTCCCGCTCCTGCGCGAGGCCCTGCTCGACGTGCAGTTGGAGTTGGCCAGGTCTGCCGCCTTCCCGGTGGTCATCCTGATCGGCGGCCTGGACGGCGCCGGACGCGGGGCCACCGTCAACCTGCTCAACCAATGGATGGACCCCCGCCACATCCAGACCCACGGCATGGGAGAACCCTCCGACGAAGAATTGGACCGCCCGATGATGTGGCGGTTCTGGCGGGCCCTGCCGCCCAGGGGCAAGATCGGCGTCTTCCTCGGCTCCTGGTACACCTGGCCGATCCTCAACCGGGTCAACGGCCGCACCAAGGACGCCGACCTCGAGCAGAGCATGGAGCGGGCCAAGCGGCTGGAAAAGATGCTGGTCGACGAGGGCGGTCTGCTGATCAAGTTCTGGTTCCATCTCTCCAAGGCACAGCAGGAAAAGCGGCTCAAGACCCTGGAAAAGAATCCCCTGACCCGCTGGAAAGTCACCGAGCGGGACTGGAAGCACTTCAAGGCCTACGACACCTTCCGCGCCGTCCACGAGACCGTCATCCGTCATACCAGCACGGCCGAGGCCCCCTGGCTGATCGTCGAGGGCGAGGATCAGTACTACCGCAACCTCACCGTGGGCAAGGTCATCCTCACCGCCATCCAGAACCGGCTGGCACCGGAAAGCCAGCCCATGCCGAAAACCCTCGCCCCGCCGCTGCTGCCGCCCATCGACAACCTTCATCTGCTCAAGACCCTCGACATGACCCGGTCGGTGGGCAAGGATGTCTACAAGACCAAGTTGGAGAAGTATCAGGGCAAACTCAACCTGCTGATCCGCGATCCCAAGTTCAAGTACATGTCGGTGATCGCGGTCTTCGAGGGCAACGACGCCGCCGGCAAGGGCGGCTGTATCCGGCGGATCACCGGCGCCCTCGACGCCCGCATGTACCAGGTCATCCCCATCGCCGCCCCCAGCGAAGAGGAGCGCGCCCAACCCTACCTGTGGCGTTTCTGGCGACACCTGCCCCGCAAGGGACGGGTGGCCATCTTCGACCGGTCCTGGTACGGACGGGTGCTGGTGGAACGGGTCGAGGGGTTCTGCGCCGAGATCGACTGGATGCGGGCCTACGGCGAAATCAACGAGTTCGAGGCGCAGATGGACAGGCACCACCTGCTGGTGGTCAAATTCTGGCTGGCCATCACCAAGGAGGAACAGTTGCGCCGTTTCGAGGAGAGGCAGCAGACCGGCTTCAAGCGTTTCAAGATCACCGAGGAAGACTGGCGCAACCGGGAAAAATGGGAACTATACGAGCAGGCGGTGTGTGACATGGTCGATCGGACCAGCACCCAACAGGCCACCTGGACCCTGGTGGAGGCCAACGACAAGAACTTCGCCCGCATCAAGGTCCTCAAAACCCTGTGCAACCGGATCGATTCCAAACTCAAGCAGTTGCACGAACAGGGGGTCGACTACCTGGACAAGCCGAGAAAAAGGGACTGACGGCCCGGG
>JAUWAH010000147.1 GCA_030602145.1 Desulfobulbus sp. | reverse complement strand
CCGGTGAGTTCCTCCATCTTCCGGTTGCAGCGGGCAATGGCCCGATCCTTCAGCACGATGATGCCCACACCGGCCGAATCGAAAATCGACCGCTGCTCCCTGTTGACCGCGGCGAGTTCGGCGGTCCGCTCCCGGATGCGTGCTTCCATCTCCCCGTTGACCCGCCGCAGTTCCCGGGTGCGATGGTTGACCTGGTACTTGAGCACGACGCTGCCGACCAGGCTGACGACCAGGAGACCCAGCAGAGCGACCGCCGAACCTTTCAACCATGACGGCAGCCGGTGGACCACCTCCTCGGAAGTCCAGCGCCGCAGGGATTGGTAGTAGAGGGAATCGGGGTCGGTCTTCAGGTCGGTCAGATGACGGTCGATAACCGGAAGCAACCCCTTGGGATCGTTGCGTCCGGCCACGTAGAAGAGATCCGAGGGTTCAAAGACAATGGCCGTATCTTCAAGACCGAACCGCCGGGCATGCATCATGCCGTAAAACCGGTTGGTCACCGCCGCGTCGGCCTTGCCTTCAGCCACCTGGACGAACATGGTAGTGTAATCGGGCACGGTGATCAGGGCGCAGCGCAGGCCGAAGCCATGCTGGAGCCGTTCAAAGGCTTCCTGCTGGATGGAGCGATCCAGAATGAGGATGCGCTTGCCGTTGAGATCGAGGATGGAACGTATGCCATGGTCCGCGGGCGCATAGACCTGGAACCAGGAAGAGAGGACCGGCACCGTGGGAAAGGCGTAGAGCTGGGCCCGTTCCGCCGAATAGGCCATGTCGGGCATGAGATCGATTTCGCCCCTGGCCAGACGGTCCAGATTCTCGGCCCAGGAGCCGGGAACGAACCGGAGCTGCCATCCCTCCCGGCGGGCGATGTGGGTGATGATGTCGATCAGGATGCCCGCCGGCTGGCCCTGATCGGTGAAAATCTTGGGCGCGTTTTCATAGACGCCGACAGAGACCGTGGTGGTGAGGGCCGAGCAGCAGACTGGAAAACAGATAAACAGCAACAGAAGGCCAACCACCACCCCCCGCATTCGACGGCTCCATTCCGGGATCAGCCTGCGCATGTGTCGGATCTCCCCTCCCTCGATGATGGCAATCGGTAACTGCACCCTTGTGGCCTTCCCATGGTGCCCTGTTCCAAATCCACCACTTCAAGTATGGCACAGGACGACCGTAAAAGGCAAACGGCAAAAGGAGTTACCGGCAATAATCCGGGGGCGCCGTGGCGGGGCTCAGGAGTGGATCGGCCGGACCTCCTGCTTGAGCATGCAGCAAGAGATGTGGTGCATCGGGGTGCCATCGGTGTGGTAGTCGATATTGCCGGGCTGGAGGAGTCGGTTCATGACGCAGCCTTCGGGTATCTGCAAGGGGAAGAACCGCTCCTCGGTCAGACCGTCGCGGTGGACCAGCCGGTTGTCCTCGATCTGGAAGGCGTGGATGGGATGGTCCTCGCACAGGGGGCAGCGATAGACCCGGCCGTTGGGAAACAGGAAATAATTCTCGGCGAAGATCCCGGCGCACAGGAAGAGTTCACCGGGATCGAGGTAGACCTTGGGGAAGATGACATGCACCCCCTGGCGGGCCGCCTCCTCGGCCACCCGTGGCACCACCGCCAACCATTGCTCGGGGGCGACCTGCCAGTCATTGGTCTGCTGGCAAGCGGAGGTCGCCGGGTTACCGCGCAGGCCGATCACCTGGATGAACAGCCGTCGTACCCCCAGGTCGGCGACCAACGGCACCATCCGGTGGAGGTGGTCGATGTTGAGGCTGGACACGGTGTAGATGAGGCTGGTGGCGAATCCGGCGGCCACGGCCCGGCGGATGTTGGTGGTGCAGCGGGCGAAAACGTTCTCCCCCCTGATCGGATCGTTGACGGCTGCGTCCGGCCCGTCGAGGCTGAAGCTGAGGTAATCGAGGTCCCGGGGAGTCACCCGGTCGAGGAAGTCGTGGAACAGAAAACCGTTGGTGTCCACGGTCACCGCGTAGCGCAGCGCCTTGGCGGCCCGGACAATGGCCGGCAGGTCGGGATGCAGGGTGGGTTCGCCGCCGAGGAGAATCAGGTTGGTTGCCTGTTCGGGCCGGGAGAACAGCGCCAGCCAACTCCGCACGGTGTCGAGGGACAGGGTGGCTGTGCCATGCTGGGCCGGGTTGATGTAACAGTGGCGGCAGGCCAGGTTGCAGGCGGTGAGGATGTGGAAGAAGACATTGCGCTCCCCCGGCTGAAATCCCACGGTCCGGGCGGTCGGCATGGCGTCCATCACATCTCCGGCTGCACGGCCTGCGCCAGGGTGTAGCGGGACAGCAGGCTGTCCTGCCAGTAGCTGCCGGTGCGGAAAAACTCCTGGAAGAGGCGCAGGCTTTCGTCGCGCAATACCCGGTCGAACAGATGGACCCGCATCTGGGCATAGAGGGTGTTGAGCATGTAGAGGGGCAGGTTGGCGCCACCGCCCATGACATCCTCATAGGCCCAGACAAATGTGCGCACCCCGGAAAGCAGCAGGGTGCTGTAGCACATCAGGCAGGGTTCGAGGGTCGAATAGATGGTGGCTGTGCCCAGATCCAGGTTCGGCTGCTCGGCGATCAGCCGCCGCAGGGCAACGACCTCGGCATGGTCGATCTCGTTGCATCGCCCCTCGGTGCTGTTGACCCGCCTGGCCCTGGCCACGATCCGTTTGTCGGCCGCGATGACGCATCCCACCGGAAACTCGCCGGCGGCCAGCGCCAGGCGTGCCTCCTCCAGGGCGGCCCGCATGAAATATTCGTGTTCGATCATCATCGTGCGGCAAAAAAGTGCAAGGAATCCTGTCAACCCTCGCAGCTATACCACGCCGCCGGCCCGCTGTCAAAGCTACAGGGTACGGCCGAAGCGGAGGATGTTCTTGCCGATGGCCACGCCGGTTTCCGGCTGCACCCAGTCGTGGCCATGGTCGACAAAGGGCAGGTGGACCAGTTGCATGGTGACGCCGGTCAAGCGGATCCGGGGCAGCGCCGGATAAATATGGCGGGGGCTGGCCGAGGCTGCGGCCAGGATCAGCTTGACCGCCTGGCGGGCTTCGGAGGGCGGCAGGGTAACCGGGAAGAGATGGGGCAGTACCCGGCCGGCCACCGGCGACAGCCGCCACTGGCCGATGGTCGCCTGCCGTCCGGCCTGGAGGAACACCTTGGGCCGCAGGCGGATCGCGGGCACCCACAGGCTCATGACCCGATCATGCCACTGCGGCCTGGGAAGAAAGGGCTGGTTGCTCCGCTCGACGAAGTCGGCGAAGCTGTAGATGTCGAGGGCCGGGATATGGGTCGATATCTTCCAGAAGGGCAGATGGAGGGCCGTGGCCTTGTCGCCCTCCAGTATCTGCCAGTCGACCCCGACCAGTCCCTGCGGTTCCAAGGACCAGGCGGTATCGCAAGTGGCGCAGGTCATCACCTGGCAATCCCCGGCACCTTCGAGATCGGCGCCGCACTGCGGACAGAGGGTGGCCAGGGACCGGACGCTCCAGGTTTCGTCAAACCGTCTGCCGCGCAAACCGCTCGCCGCCGACTCATCGACGGCAAACAGCAGGTCGCCGGTGACGCCGTCATGCACGCCGCCGTTCTTGACCACCAGGGGCAGATAGATGTAGCTGAGATGCTCGCCGATGTAGGCACGGTGCAGGAACGGTTGGTTGTTCTGGGGGACGAGATTGCCCACCGCCGCCGCCTTCTCAAGGATGGCGCTGGCCTTGAGAGTCTGGGGCAGATAGAGATTGCCCGTCCCGGCCCGGATGCGGCTTGGTCGCATCGCCTGCGGCCGCAGCCCCAGGGAGGGCGGCAGGCCGGGGACCGGATTGGCCACCTGGGTGGTGTCGACCACCCGGTGCTCGATCCCCCGGGAGGTTACCAGGAAGATCGTTCCCTTGAACCGCAGGTAGGGGGCGAGCAGCAGCCCTTCCGAAGACGCTCCGCCGGCCATGGGGAGCACATACCGGAAGGGGCTGGCGCTGTGGAGGAAACTCCTGGCACCGCAAAAGGTGCAGGCCACCACATGGTCGGTTTCATTGAGTTCGATCGAGGCACCGCACTGCGGGCATCCCTGTTCAATCCGGATATCCATTGTTGTGGTCGTTCAACCGGCAGTGGCGGTCATCAGGCCCTTCATCCCAGCCGATCGCCGCACTGGTTGCAGAACACGGCGCCGGGCAGATTGACCGCCTGACACTGGGTACAGACGATCTCGCTTGGCCGCTCCTCGGCCGCATGGCCGCAACGTGGACAGAAGGCGGCGTTGGGGGTCAGGTTCTTGCCGCAGTTGGTGCATTGCTGGCTCAGCACCTGCTGATGGCCGCAGAAGGGACAAAACCGGGCATTGGCCGGAATCGGATGGGCGCATTCCTGGCAGGTGGTCTCCATCGCCCGGGCGGCGGCGACACCCTGACCGCTGCCGGTTTGCAGACCGGCGAACATCGCCGGCATCATCATCCCCAAGCCCAGACCGAGCCCGGCTCCGGCCTCGCCGCCGGCCGAGGCCGCCTTCTCCATGGCCATGGCCGCCTTCATGCGGACAAATTTATCCATATCTTTGATGACGCTCATCCGCGAATGGTCGTCGATGGCCTGCTGCACTTCGGCGGGCGGGGTGATCGAGGTCACGTACAGGCCGGTCAGGGCCAGGCCGAACCGGGTAAAATCCTCCACCACCCGCCGGCGCAGACCCTCGGCGATTTCATCGAACCGGCCGGGCAGATCGACCAGCGACCGGAGATGATCGCCCAGATAGTCGTTGAACCGGGAAACGATCACCTGCCGCAGGTAGTCCTCGATCTCCTCGGTGGTATAGCGGCCCATGGTGCCGGCAAGGGTGTTGATGAAGAGCAGCGGCTGGACGATGCGGATGTTGAACACACCGTGGGCCCGAAGCCTGACCAGGCCCAACTCGGCGTCGCGGAAGGCGACCGGATCGCGGGTGCCCCATTTGAGGTCGGCAAATGTCTTCAGATTGACGAAAAAAACCTCGGCGCGCAGGGGGCTGATCAACCCCCAGGGGGCGGAAAGGATCTTGGTCAGGATGGGAATATTGCCGGTCTTGAGGGTGTGGCGTCCGGGTCCGTAGGCGTCGCAGGCCTTGCCCTTGTAGAAGAGCACCGCGGCCTGGCTTTCGCGCACGGTCAACTGCGCCCCGAACTTGATTTCCCCCGAACCCTGCTCCGGCAGACGATGCAGCATTTCCCGGCCGCTTTCGTCGAACCACTCCAGGTTCTCCAGCAAAATGACGTTGTTCACGCCCATGGTGTGCTCCTCGGAAAAGAGATTGTTGGAACGATTGGCTGTATTATAGTGGAGGGCGGTTGTGACACCAAAAAGAAAATCATCCCCGCGGCCGATCAGGTCGGTCTCCGGGCACCGGGTCCGGGTTGCGAGGGCCCGGTCATCATCACAGGACAACGGCAATGAGTGATTTCAAACAGGAATGGACCTTGGAAGCGGCCCTGGAGATTCTGGCCCATCCGACCGTGGACAGCGCACTCTGGGCCTCGGCGGTGGAGTGGCTCCTGCTGCATGGACCGCCGCCGATCAGGGAGTTGCTGCAGCAAGCAAGCGGCCATGCCACCGAGACGCAGTTCCCCGACCTGAAACCGCATCGGTACGGCCCGGACGGCGAGCCCTGTTACGATATCGCCGAATTGGCGCGATGCCTGGGCATCAGTGAGGAGCAGGCCAGGGTTCAGCTTGCCGAAAAGGAACGCAGGCACGGTATCCGCCACGGCCTGGCCGACGACGAAACCGTCCCCTTGCAGTGAAGCAGGGCAGCCTCCCCGTCCGCCCGTGCGCCAAAGGGGACAACATTGAATGTTTGGTCATCTCGACCGTAGGGGAGGGATGGCAAACCATCTCCTGCCCTCATTCCCGAGGCAGTTATCGGCGGTTCAGTCCATGAACGATCAAAGGGTTATGGATTCCTCCACAGCCTGTCCCCGTGAAGACGGGGGGTGGGAATAATGACAAACCCGCCAACGGTTCATTGTGCAAGAGGCTCATCATCTCTGATGGTCTCGAAAAAAGTCGCTTCCTGTCATTTCGAGGAGCGCAGCGACGAGAATCTCTCTATTCCTCCGGAGATTTCTCGCTGCGCTCGAAATGACGCAACTCATGAACGTTCGGAGAAAAAGATTCGCCTTCTCTCTTTATCCATGCCCCGATGTTGTCATCTCGACCAAAGGGATAGATCTCGTCTTTATATGACAACATAGCGGTTTTCCGACTTGTAACGAATACATCAGAGCCTTTTGCAAAATGAACTGCTGACGAGTTTTTTTCGTCATTCCCGCGAAAGCGGGAATCCAGAACTCATTGATTTTTCCAGGACTGGATTCCCGATGACTACCTCGGGAATGACTCAACCGTCTTTTTGCAAAAGCC
>JAUWAH010000093.1 GCA_030602145.1 Desulfobulbus sp. | reverse complement strand
CCGGTGATGACATGGAGGAAAAAGATGGAATAGAGTCCTATTTCAAAGATGGGGACAAATATCCCCAAGGAGTGCAGGTGGTGCGCATAGGCGTTAAACGCGCTTCTCCCCCAGAAAATTGTACTGTTGCCTATGGTATGAACGAGCAAAAACCCGCCCAGCATAAGCCCAGTAAACGCCATGATGTACTTTTTGCCCAATGAAGATCGAAAAGTTTGAATGAACCACGACATAATTACCTTTCCTGAATGAGAGTTAATAAAATGAAACCTGTTGACACAATTAACAAAACTTAAAAAGGGCTAAAAAAATAAGTAAATGAACGGTCATTCATTAACAACCCTTGGTCTGTCCTGTCAAGGAAAAAAAGGCTCCGTATCGGTGTCTGGAGAGGGGGGTGACCGCTGCCGAAGCAGGATAAATCTGTACAAAATATGCGGTGGGACACTCTTGGCACTGCTGAGGTTGCAATTTGCGCAACTCTCCCGTTCATCTGTTTTTCGGGTGCATGGTGACGATGTTGATGTGCTGGGAATGCTGGGTGGGCGCGACCTGTTGGGCGAGATGCCCTCGTTGCTTACTCTCTCAGCCGGCTATTGGGGCGGAGCGTTCATCGATTCGCTGCAAACCCTCCATGAGCAGTTTCATGAAATATCCGATTTCAGGGATATCGAAATCTTCGGGGGGCAGGCCCGGAGTGAATTTGAACCGACCGCTCTTTTCCCTGAGCACCTCATAAAAAGCCGCATCACCTTTATTACCGCCGTAACTCGCCTTGATCAGTGCTCCCTGGCGCAGGGAAAAGCGGGCGGTTCCTCTGGTCAGTTGGGTGATGGTGAGAATACCGGTTTTGTGGTTGGCGTTGAGGGTCTGAAACAGAGCCTCGGGTGGTATCTCCTCGAGTTTACCGATCATGCCCGAGGCGTAATCGTCGGAGCGGATTTTATTGGAATCGGTGAGTCGCTTGGCCAGCAGGCGGGTGAAATACGTCTGCAAGGATGGGTAGTTGCGTAAAATAGTCTTGAAATGTTTATGTTCGATGGACAAAAGGCGGCAATCACAGTTGGCTTGCACGGTGGCGCCGACATTTTCCTCGCAGATCAGGCTCATTTCGCCAAAGACCTCTCCGTGCTTGAGGGTGGAGATGGGGATGCCTGCATCGTTGAGAATGTCAACCTGGCCGGAAACAACGATATAAAAGAAACCGCCCGGGTCCCCTTTCCGCAGGATGATTTCACTTTTGGAGCAATCGCGCAACGTGCAAAATTTTATGACGCTGTGCAAATTGTTCTGATCGATATTGCGGAAAAAGGAAAAATTGCTCAAGAGATGGAGCATGCTGCCGATCTGGTTGTCCACGCCATCGTGTTCGTTTTCGTTGTGCATGGACCTGAAGTGTTCCAGGCGCACCGATCCTGTGCAGCCGGAACAGGAGATGATGCAATCCGGGATCTGGTCGGCCCGCTCGTATTCAATGATCATCTTGGTCAGGTCGCCGTTGAGAATTTTGCAGTTGCCCCGGTTGGGCGGCGAGTGGACCATGGTGGTGTTGATGAAGGAGTGCTCACCGTTGCTTTCCATGCCGATGGCAATACCGGACACATGAAAAATATCGCCATAGCGGAACAAGGGGCAATGTCTGGTCTCGCAGATACGGAAACGAATTTTGGGAAAACCCATGGGACACTCCTGAATTAAGACGAACGGATGGTGCAAGGTCCATCAAATATATCAACAACCATTATGCACGGTATATGCCAGACCTTCAAGGGCTGTCAGATGACCTCGGCACTCGTTTGTCTCGAATTCTTTGCAGTCAAAGGAAAAATAACCTATGTCCATCACCTCGGTCACACCGGAAGGGAGATTTCGGGTCGGTCGGCACTGCCCCGCCTACACTGTAGCCAATCTGCGTGAACAGGAGCATTGCCTCGCCCTCGGCTTCTTGCCCGATGGATCGGCAGTCGGCAACGCCGCCAATTTTCCACCGAACGATGTCGCAGTGCAAGCGGCGAGAACTATTTATGAAATACCCAACCCCTTTCCCTTCCGCGGTTGTACCTATATAGATTCCGGATGGGCCGCCGCAAGGGCGGGTGATCCCAGCCTGATCCGCATTCAGCCGCCCCCTCCCGTTTCCCTGCGGGCTGCCCTTGACGGTCACTGTCCGGCACCATCGCTGCGGGAAATCGTCACCGGTTTGCCGCTGCCACTGCGTCGGCAACTGGCGACATCCTCCACCGATCCCGAGGAACTGGTCTGGCTGGCGGATTCCTGCTGCCGCCTGGTCTTTGATCCCGACGGTCAACCCGTCGGCCTGCGCTACCGGGTGAAAAACGGCCGGGCCGAGGCCGAGATCGACGATTTCGAGTTGTTTGAAACTGTCGCCAACAACCCCTGTCTGCCCGATATCTACAAGGAGGTGATGGTCCTCCGTCCAGGTGTGCAGGGGGGCAGTGAAATAGTCGGCGACTTTTGCGAGGGTTCCACCGGGGTCTTCGAATATCTGCGGACAAACTCCTACATCCCCTGGGGTCATTACGCAGCCAATTTTGCCCATTCTTCTGTTCGGTACCGCATTGCCGATCTCTCCGAAGAGGATATGGTCGGCCTGCGCCACCTCTATTATCAGCGGGTCTATATGACTATCGCTGAAAAACTCGGGCTGGCCCCGGAGGTGCGCCGTCGCCGACTCTCGGCAGAAGAACTGGAAGCGCTGCGGAGGGCGGTTTTGTCCGAGATGGCCGATGGCCGTGATCGCCCGGAGGCGTTGGCCACGCTCTGGGGCTGGAATTTCGGCTACGATTTTTCCGGTTCCGGCTACCGTCTGCATGCCTCCCATCAGATGATTCATCAGCAGTATGCCCTGATACCGCAGTGGGTGATGGACACGGCTGGCGGTTCATTTCCTTCGTACTGCTGCGGCGATCTGGTCGCCGAGGCGGTCAGTTGCTATCACCGGGACTTTCGATCCGATTTTTTCAGGGATTATCTGCGCTGTCTGACCGAGAACACCCGGACCGATGGCGGCCAGGGCCCCCAATCACTGGTCGTCTGGCAGGACGCCCATGTCCTACTCTATGTGCCCAAGGCCCAGGTTTCCCAATGGGAACTCCAGTTGCTGGTCACCGCCGATGCCGCAACCGGGCCGGTGGGCAACGTCATCGAGGCGGATGCCGAGATACGGAGGTCGCTTGATCTCGGCATCCTCAAGGCCCAGCAGGTCCTGGCCGGACTGGGGGCCACCATGGTGAGTTCGATCGAGTATTCCAAGCGGTTTGGCATCGACAACGGTCAGCGGTTGCTCTACGCCTTTCTGCCGAAATTGCCCTGGTCGATGGGTGCCTTCAGCGAGGCGCAAGGAAGGTTCATTCTCGGCCCTTATCCCGAGGATTTTGCTGAAGCCTGCCGCCGGCAGATGGATTGAGGCCGTTTTTTTCAGGGGATGAGGCGAGAAAAGAACTGAACAATGCACGGCGACGTGCTACAAATGACGGGTGTCGTCACCGGCCCGCTGGCCGCCCGAGGACGCACCAACAATCATTGCATGGAAACAGCAGGAATGAAGAAAGGATATTACGGACAGTGGGGCGGGGCCTTTATCCCTGAGGTGTTGCACGCAACCTTCGCCGATCTGAACCGGGCCTATGAGGCGGCACGAGCAGATGCAACGTTCTGGCAGGAATATGTCGATCTGATGAGCAATTATTCCTGTCGGCCGACCCCGCTCACCTTCGCGGAGAACCTGACCCGCCATTTTGGCGGCGCCAGGATCTATATCAAGCGCGAAGATCTCAACCACACCGGAGCCCACAAGGCCAACAACGTCATGGGGCAGGGGCTTCTGGTCAAGCGGATGGGCAAGCGGCGGGTGATCGCCGAAACCGGGGCGGGCCAGCATGGCATGGCCACCGCCACCATGGCCGCCCGGTTCGGTTTGGCCTGCACCATCTACATGGGCGAGGAGGATGTCGCCCGCCAACGGCCTAACGTCTTCTGGATGGAAAAACTGGGGGCCACCGTGGTTCCGGTCACCGACGGCAGCCGCACCCTCAAGGATGCCATGAACGAGGCGTTCCGCGACTGGGTGAGTTCCATGGACGACACCCACTATGTCATCGGCACGGTCTGTGGCCCGCATCCCTTTCCGGAGATGGTTGCCTGGTTCCAGTCGATCATCGGCCAGGAGGCGCGCCAGCAGATTCTCCGCCAGCACGGTCGCCTGCCGGACCGGGTCTTTGCCTGTGTCGGCGGAGGGTCCAACGCCATGGGCATCTTCCAGGGATTTCTCGATGAGGCCAATGTGGATCTGGTTGGGGTCGAGGCGGGCGGCCTGGGAGTTGCCACCGGCAGGCACGCAGCCCGGATGGTCGAGGGCAGCGGGGCCACCCCCGGCGTGGCCCAGGGGTACAAGACCATGTTCCTCCAGAATCCGGAAGGGCAGATGCTCGATACGCACTCAATTGCCGCCGGCCTTGATTACATCGGGGTATCCCCGATCCTGGCCGATCTCGGCGAGCAGGGGCGGGTACGATTCGCCGCCGCAACCGACAGCGAGGTGATCGAGGCGCTCAGCCTGACCATGCGCACCGAAGGGATCATCCCGGCCATGGAATCGGCGCATGCCTTTGTCCAGGCCTTCAAGGAGGCACCGGCCATGTCGCCGGATCAGGCAATCATCATCAATATGTCCGGACGCGGCGACAAGGATATATTTACCATTGCCCACGCCTTTGACGATCCCTCCTGGAAATCGTTCATAGTTCAGCGGGCCGAGGGATATAGAAGAGGATGAGCGGTCCGCGTCCGGTTGGATGCGGGGCCAATGTGAAGGAGATGCAACGTGGGCAATGTTTTGGAACAGGAGTTGAAGAATAGACGGCAACAGAAGAACATCCTGCTGATGACCCACCTGGTGCTGGGCTATCCGTCGTTGTCGGTCAATCGGGAGGTGATCCGGCAGATGGCGGAGAACGGAGTCGACTGTATCGAGTTGCAGATCCCCTTCTCCGAACCCATCGCCGACGGACCGGTGATCCTCAAGGCCAATCAGGTGAGCCTGGAAAGCGGCATCACCGTGGAAGAGTGCTTCCAATTCGGCCAGGAGATGGCGGCAGCTTTTCCGCAGGTACGGTTCCTGTTTATGACCTATTACAATATCGTTTTCAAATACGGCGAAAAAGCCTTTCTCGAGCGGACGCGGGACATCGGCTTCCGGGGTACCATCATCCCCGACCTGCCACCCGAGGAGGGTCTGACATATCTGGCCACCAGCCGGGATCTGGGGCTGGCACCGATCCTCTTCTTCACCCCTACCTCCAGTGACGAACGGATGCGCCAAGTGGCGGCCCGGGGCGCTGGTTTCATCTACTGCGTTGCCCGGCGGGGCGTGACCGGCAAGCAGACCGCCTTCGATCAGACCCTCGAAGAGTACCTGGCCCGCTGTCGCAGGACGACCGACCTGCCGCTGGCGGTCGGGTTCGGGATCAGCAGCCGCGAGGATGTCGCCCTGCTCACCGGCAAGGCCGATATGGCGGTGATCGGCACCGCCACCATCAAACTGGTCGACGCCCAAGGACCAGCAGCCGTGGGCCCGTTTATCTCCGGTCTGCTCCAACCCTGAGCCTGCACGCGATTCCTCGAATGGCGGCGGGTGGCGCCGCGGTGCGAAGTGCCTCGCTCTCACGATGCACGCAGAGCCCCATATCTATTCCATCCAAGTGTGCAGCCATCGCCAAATCAGGGTACCGGCGGGGCTACACGTCAATCTTCTTCCAGGCCACCGAAAGCACCCATCGATGCAGGACGAAGGCGCGATTCGGCTTGGACGCCGATTCGTAGCAGGACTCCGGTTCACGGAGTGGCATCTTTTTCTCATCCCCCCCACCACGAACCGCCAACAGAGGCACCATGACTTCGTCAACAGCAACCCGTGACCCTTTGGGAACCGCATCCGTCCTTTGGAACCTCGACAGTATCTATCCGGCAGGGGATAGCCGCGTGATGCACCACGATATGGCTCGCTGCCGGCAACTGGCCGAAGAGGTGGCCGCTGATTGTGCCGGCCGGATAGCCGATCTCGATGCAGAAGCGATCGGCCGGACAGTCGAACGCCTCGAAATCATGGATACCCTCCTGGCTCGGCTGGGTGCCTATGCCTTCCTTCATTTTATCACCCGAACCGGCGACGCCGCCGCCTCGGCCCTCCTGCAGCAGGTCGAGGAATTGGAGGCCTACGTCGGCAAGTTGACCGTCTTTTTCCGACTGGAATGGAACCGGCTCGATCAAGGGCAAGCCCTGGATCTCCTCAGCCAGGCAAATCTGCATCCTTATCGGCATTACCTTGAGAACATGCGGCGATCAGCACCCCATCAACTGGGCGTCAAGGAAGAGGAACTGCTGCAGGAACTGAAACCCGTGGGCAGAAATGCCTGGACCACCCTGTTTGAAAAGCTGTTTGGCCAGTTGCGGTTCGGCCCACGGGAGCGAACCGAGGAAGAGGTCCTCAGCGATCTGTATCATTCCGACCGTGAGATCCGCAGAACGGCGGCAGGAGAACTAACCCGGGGAATCAGGGGCAATCTCCATCTCCTTGCCCATGTGTTCAACACCCTTGCGGCGGAGAAGATGATCACCGATCGGCTCCGCCGCTACCCATCCTGGGACAGGGCCATCAACCTTGAAAACGAGTTGGAGGATCGGACGGTTGCCACCCTGGTCGAGGCGGTGATGTCCCGCTACGATATCCCGCAGCGGTATTATCGCCTGAAGCGAGAGTTGCTCGGGGTTGACGAGCTGTTCGATTACGACCGGTACGCCCCGGTGCCCGGGGGCGAGGAGGAGGTGATCACCTGGGATCGTTGCCGCCGGATCGTCCTGGATGCCTTTGCCGGTTTCTCACCGGACATGGCGACGATCGGCGCGCGGTTTTTCGATGAACGCCGGATCCATGCCCCTGTTCTTCCCGGCAAGAGTAGCGGGGCCTTTGCCCACCCCTGTGTGCCGGAAGTCCATCCCTTTATCTTGGTCAATTACAATGGTGGCCTGCGCGATGTCGCCACCGTAGCCCATGAACTGGGACATGGAGTCCATCAGGTGCTGGCAGCGGGGCAGGGGCTTTACAACAGTGACACGCCTCTGGTTTTGTCGGATACAGAATAGGTATTCGACTAAATGATGTTTTTCAAGTCTCAGGCGGATCTGCTGGGGCCATCGGCCCGACGGGCCTTCATCTGCCGGAAAGTCGAGTCGACGATCGCCACCGTCTTTCGCCAGGTGGCCATGAACCGGTTTGAGGCAGCAGTGCACACCCATCGACGACGACAGGGTGAATTGTCGGCGGAACAGTTCGCCGCCCTCTGGTTGGACAGCCAGCAGCCGATGTTCGGCGACACGGTTACCCTGCGGGACGATTATGGCCTTTGGTGGGCTTCCATCCCCCATTTTCTGGAAACACCGGGATATGTCTACGCCTATGCCTTCGGCGAACTGCTGGTTCTGTCACTCTATGCCCGTTATCTGGAGGAGGGAGAGCGGTTCGTCGGCCGTTATCTGGATCTGTTGCGGGCGGGATCCACCGGCTCGCCCGTTGAATTGCTGCGACCTTTCGGGATCGATCTCAACGCCCCAACCTTCTGGCTGGATGGGCTGGCTTTCATCGATCAGATGTTAATGGAGGTGTCCATGTGACAATAATTGTCGACAAGTGACAATTATTGAACATTGTCTCACCATGCCGGCCAAAACCCTCTTGCTGGCGGCATCCGATCGTCTTGGTAGCCACTTTGCTCCTTTCTTTAGGTCGATCTTAAATCGGTTTCCTGGTTTTTTTTTTTGCTTTTTCTGAATGAGTCCCCCAAAATTAGTTTTAAAGGTTGCCGGAAGCAAGGTGACGCCCACGGTGGACAGATTACTTCCCAGATCGATTTCCAGTGCGGTCCATTGGTCGGCTATGCTCGATCGAAACGGAATGGAA
>JAUWAH010000377.1 GCA_030602145.1 Desulfobulbus sp. | reverse complement strand
GCATCGCGTGGCAGCGCCCATGCCGAACCGTGTCTCCCGCGGCTGGAACCCGATGCCGTCATTGGCCAGCCAGTTGATGCTCATCTTCTCGCTCAGATCGACCAGGGTCTCCCTGGGCAGGGTCCCCAGGACGGCGGGGATGCCGATTTCCGTCGGAAATCCGAGCGTCTTGCCCAACCGGTCGACCTGATTGCCCAGGCTGGCCGCCCAGACGTCGTCTTCCACGGCCAGGGCCTTTTCCAGCCCGACCTGATGCTCCACCTCGGCGAACCAGGCGCCGTAATGAACGATGATTCGCCGAAATCCATCCATCACCATCCGTACCAGCATCTCCTGGTCGGCCTGATCGATCGTTGCCTTGCCACTGCTCATCCGTTCTCCTCCTTGGTTGATGATCCCCTGGTGGTGCGCCTCTGTCATGACCACAACTCTATCTGATTTGCGGCAACTGCGCACCCCATATACAGAGCCTGCCCGGCTTCTGAAGGAACCGATGAGCGCGGAGGCATGGAGTCGATTTCCCTTTCAATATTGGGGCACCCGCATCCCTGCCGGGCATCCGGTGCGTATGGCCAAGCCGTTCCGGTTGACAATGGAGAGATGGGCATGAACACAACCGCCGAACGGCCGTGAATAATGGCGAGATGGCCCGCAAGCCGGATGGGGCTGGTGAAAGGATAGTCGCAATCAAGGGAGTCCGGCTTGACCAGGTGGAACGTGCGGGCAATCCGAGCACCGGGTGCTCACCGTGGCGACCACGTTCCGCCCCTGGTCTTGCCGAGCTTGTTTCCATAAAAAGCTGCCTGGCGCTAGGAAACAGGTGAAGCGCTTGTCAGCCGTTGGCGTTCGTTGCGCAATTCGTAATCCAGTTGGATTTTTGCGAAGAAACCATCTTCTTCATTGAAATAGCGGTCGAGCAGCAGTGTCTCCCTGACCGAAAGCCGTTGCCTGCCGGTCAAGATGCCGCAAAGAAGTTTCCCTTGTATCCCCGTGTCCTTTGCCACTCGGTAGATGGACAGGTTGCGCGGCAAAAAATAGTTCTGCGCAAGGATCGTGGCCAGATGACTGTTCTCTTGGGCATGCATGGCAGGTTCCTCCCGGATTCTTTATCAGATGGTCTGTTGCCCACGCATTGCAGCAAGAGTGCCATTCCACTTCAACGAAGAAAAAATAATTTTTCCAGGAAGTTACACTAAGCAAAGACATTGATTGACGATGCATCGAACCAGCCATTCCGGTCGGATCTGTTGCCCAGGCCGAACACATCTGTGGCATGGCGCCACGAACATGTGGTTTATTCCTTTCTTTGCACGGACCTCCTCGTTGGCACGAACCCTGGCTTTTTTGCTCATTGCCGCGTCATTGGGAAAGAAGTATCCGGTTGGGCGCTTGCCGGCCGTCCGGCGGACACACCATGACATGGGCGACAACCTCTTGATAATGCATCAAAAAAGAAAAGAACCCGATCCTGGCGACACGATTGGCTGGGCAACAACGATCCACCCCGGGATCCCGGAGAGGTTCCAGCGCGGGCGACATGTTTTTATCTTACTGATTTAGAAAAAATTTTTTGATCACTATCTCGCCGGCAGGGCTGGCATTGTCCATGCTCTCCCCACCCTGTCCTCCGGTGTGGACCGTTCCACATCGACACCAACCGTGCCGATCGGCACAAGGAGAGCGTCATGCAAAAATTTCTCGTTGCGGGTATGTTGCTGATCGTGCTGGTCACCCTGGGCGGCTGTTACTGGCCGGGGCATCACTGGCATGGCAGATATGGTCATGGCATGCATGATCGGTATGACCAGCGGTATGAGTACCGGCATGATCACCGCTCTGATCGCCACTATGATCGCCATAAGCATGACCGGTACAGGGAATACCCTTCGCCGCGAAGACAGCGGTGGTGACGGGGGAAGCGGAGGGACGGCAGCCGTTTGCCCGCACCAGGGTCGGTATCGAAGGGACAGACGCGATCCATCGTCCGGGATCGCCATCAGGAACGTGCATGGAAGCCTTTCAATTCAACGAGTATCTCAAGTTTTTTATTGCCCTGCTGGCCATCGTCAACCCGGTGGGCACCACCCCGATATTCATCAACCTGACCGCCAACCAGGACCAGGTGACCCGGAACAAGAGCGGCACCGTCGCCGCCTTCTCCATGGGCATCATCCTGCTGGTCGTCCTGTTCTCGGGGGAGGCGATCCTCCATTTCTTCGGCATATCGGTCGATTCGTTCCGGGTGGGCGGCGGCATCCTGATCCTGCTCATGGCCATCTCCATGCTGAACGCCAAGATCTCCAACGTCAAGCAGACCAGGGAGGAGGAACTGGATTCGGCCGAGCGGGAAAGCGTTGCCGTGGTTCCCCTCGCCACCCCGCTGCTGGCCGGTCCCGGGGCGATCAGCACCGTGATTCTCTATGCCCAGCGTTCGTCGTCGCCTCTCCATTACCTGCTGATGGTGGTCGCCATTGTCGTTCTGGTGGTCCTGACCGCCTTGCTGTTCCGGTTGGCTCCCACCATCACCCGCCTGCTCGGCCGGACGGGGATCAACATCATCACCCGCTTGATGGGCTTGATCATGGCGGCCATGGGCGTTGAATTCATCGCCAACGGCCTCAGGCATCTCTTTCCGGTTCTGGGGTGAGCCGGCTCGATTGGCCGACAAGGTGCAAAGACGGTGCGGTGTCAACGACCGCCAGGGACGACGGCCGGTGTGAAGCCGAGCAGCAGGGGTTCTTCGAGGGGTATATCGGCTGCGTTCAAGCCTGGATCATCTCTTCGGCCAGCATCCGATCGGCGAAATCGAGCACGAACTGGCGTTGGGCAGGGGTGGCCCGGGCGATGCAGGAACAGTGCATGGTGCTGCCGCTGCGCACCAGCAGTTCAAAGCGAACGGCGTTCTGTTCGAGGATGACGGTGAAATAGAAGGGGCCACAGTCCTCGTGGCCCTGCTGCTCGGGGCCCAGCAGGTCCGGGGGCACACCGAGGAAGAAGACGCCGTCGAGCCCGCCCGGCTTGAGGGTTCGCTTGAGGTAGCTGTCGAGGTTGTCGCGCTCCAGAAAGGTGATCTCATCGATCATGTACTGACGCATGGCGTGCTCCTTGGCTGATGGTCTGCTTACAGGTATTCGGCGGCCAGTGAGGCCAGATGGCTGCGCTCGGAACGGGTCAGGGTGATGTGGCCGCAGACCTCGTGGCCCTTGAGCCGCTCCACCGTGTAGCTCAGGCCGTTGCTGCCGGCGTCGAGGTAGGGGTTGTCGATCTGCTCGGGATCGCCGGTGAGCACCATCTTGGTACCCTCGCCGGCCCGGCTGATGATGGTCTTGACTTCGTGCGGGGTCAGGTTCTGGGCCTCGTCGATGATCACGTACTGGCGGGAGATCGAACGACCGCGGATATAAG
>JAUWAH010000189.1 GCA_030602145.1 Desulfobulbus sp. | reverse complement strand
ACCACTGAACCGGGTTATCACCATCACAAACTGATGCGCATGGGGCTGTTCACCGCCCTCGCCATCGGCATTCACAACTTTCCTGAGGGATTGGCCACTTTCCTTGCCGCCTTGCACGACCCGAGCATCGGCGCTGCCATTGCCATCGCCATTGCCCTGCACAACATCCCCGAGGGCGTCAGCGTGTCCGTTCCCATCTTTTATGCAACCGGCAACCGCAAAAAAGCCTTCTTCTACTCTATCATGAGCGGATTGGCGGAACCTCTGGGGGCAATAATCGGCTATTTCCTTATCCTTTTCTTCTTCGGCGGCCCCGACGGGGTAGTGCCTCCCCAAGTGATGGGCGTGCTCTTCGGCGGCGTGGCCGGTATCATGGTCTACATAAGCCTGGATGAATTGCTGCCGACAAGCAGAGCCTACGGCAAGGGCCACGACAGCCTGTTCGGTTTGGTTGCCGGCATGGTGGTCATGGCCTGCAGCTTGTTGCTGATGCAATAAGACGATTCGCAGCAAAACGGGTGTACCCCGACCACATATTCAAGGAAGCAGAATACCCCTTTGGCTTCGTATTTTCCAACTCATGATCATCAGACGGCCACGTCGCCTTCGCCGCTGTCGGCCGAGTTTCTGGCCACGGTCAGCCATGGGCCGGGCGTCTACCTGATGCTCGCCAGGAAACAGGTTCTCTATGTGGGTAAGGCCCGCGACCTCCGCAAGCGTCTGGCCCAGTACGCCCACTTCAGCGGTTCGCCCCACGCCAAGACCGCAGTCCTGCTTTCCCAGGTCCAGCGGGTGGAAACCATCCTCACCACCACCGAAAAGGAGGCCCTCATTCTGGAGGCCTCGCTGATCAAGCAGCATCGGCCGCGCTACAATGTCATTCTCCGCGACGACAAGAACTATCCGCTGATCAAGGTCACGGTCCGCGACCCCTGGCCGCGGGTGGTGGTCACCCGCAAGCGACTGCGCGACGGCAACCGGTACTTCGGCCCCTATGCCTCAACCACGGCCATGCGCACCACCCTGCAACTGCTCAATACTCAGTTTCCGCTGCGTCGCTGTGCCACCGTCCGCCAGCGGCCCCGCCCCTGCCTCAACCACCAGATGGGTCGTTGCCTGGCCCCCTGCGCCGGCAAGGTCGAGCCGGCCGAATACCAGCGCATGGTCCGGGACGTGCTCCTCATCCTCGAAGGCAAGGTGGATGAGGTGATCGCCGAACTGACCGCCAAGATGGAAGCAGCGGCCACCCTGTTGAACTTTGAACAGGCTGCGCGCCTTCGCGACCAGATCCGCGGCTTGACCCGGACCACCGAACACCAGGCCGTGGTCGCGGACCATCATCTGGACCAAGATGTCTTCGGGCTCCACCGCGAGGAGGCTGCCGTGGGCATCGCCCTGCTCTTTGTCCGCGGCGGCATGCTCACCGGCGCCCAGTCCTTTTTTCTCGCCGACCCGTTGGGCGACGACCAGAGCGTGCTTGCCCAGACCATCCTCCAGTATTACTCCGGCCTGCGCCAACCGCCGCGCGAACTGCTTCTCCCCCTTGCCCTCGACGATCAGGAATTGATTGGTGAACGGCTGGCCGAGCTACGTGAAGGGCCGGTCACCCTGCTCACCCCTCAACGCGGCAAACGGATGCGGCTGATGGAAATGGCCACCACCAACGCTGTCCAGGTCCTGGCAGAGCGGCAACGGAAGGCCGATTCCTGGGACAGCCTGGCCTTGGCCCTCCAGACCAAGCTGCGATTGAGCCGGCGGCCCGAGACCATCGAATGTGTCGACATCTCCAATCTCCAGGGCAAGCAGGCAATCGGCTCACTGGTCAGTTTTATCCGGGGCGACAAGGCCACCGACCGCTTTCGCCACTACCGGATTAGATCCCAGGACACCCCGGACGACTACGCCATGATGGGCGAGGTGCTGGAGCGCCGGATCGGCAAGGGGCTTGAGGAGGACAACCTGCCCGACCTGCTCCTGGTGGACGGCGGCAAGGGCCAGTTGCAAGTGGCGGCTGAGGTGCTGGCCCGCTTCGATTGCCTCCAACGGATCGATCTGGTTGCCATTGCCAAGGAAAAGCAGGAGGAGGGGGAAAAGCTGTTCCGGCCGGGTCGCAAGAACCCGATCCTCCTTCCCGGCCACTCGCCGGTCCTCTTGTACCTGATGCGCATCCGCGACGAGGCCCACCGGTTCGGCATCACCCGTCACCGCAAACTGCGGAGCAAGGAACAGTTGCTCTCCTTGCTGGACACCATCGAAGGCATCGGTCCGAAACGCAAGCAGATGCTGCTGCACACCCTGGGCAGTGTCAAGCGAATCGGCGAGGCCGATCTCGACCAACTGGCGGCGGTACCCGGCATCGGCCCGGAACTGGCCGCCAAGATCCATCGCCATCTGCACGGAGATCCCGATGCACCCCGATGATCGTACCATGGCCCGGCTCAAGGCCGGCTGCATCTGCAAGGGCGTCAAGCTGATCCGGCTGATCGAGGCCATCGACCGGGGGGCGCGCACCTTCGAACAGGTGGCGGCTGCAACCGGCATCGGCGACGGTCCCTGCAAGGGCACTCGCTGCCGGGCCAAAGTGGCTGAATTGCTGGCCATGGCCGGCCACCACGACACGAACGGTCATTGACAACCGGCCTGGATCGCCACACTGTAGAAAACAATCATCGGCCGTGCCGCAGTCCGGCATGGTCATCCTGACGCGGAGGCCATCCGCTCCAGTCGTTGCCTCCGCCACCAATTTGTTTTCAGGAGGTTCGTATGAGCACCTACACCATCGCCGTTGTCATCGGCAGTCTGCGCAAGGATTCCTTCAACCGCCAACTGGCCACCGGACTGGCCAGGCTGGCGCCGCCGGAGTTCTCCTTCAAACTGGTCGAGATCGGTGACCTACCCCTGTACAACCAGGACGACGACGCCAACCAGGCGCCTCAGGTCAAACGGCTCAAGGCCGACATCAGCGGAGCCCATGGCCTGCTGTTCGTCACGCCCGAATACAACCGCTCCATGCCCGGCGTGCTCAAGAACGCCATCGACCACGCCTCGCGGCCCTACGGCCAGAGCGCCTGGGCAGGCAAACCGGCCGGTGTGCTCGGTATCTCGGTCGGCACCATCGGCACCGCCCTGGCCCAACAGCACCTGCGCAACGTACTCGCCTACCTCGATGTGCCGACCATGGGACAACCGGAGGTGTTTCTCCAGGTCAAGGAAGGATTCTTCGCTCCCGACGGCACCATCGGCGCCGACAGCATGCCCTTCCTGCAGGACTGGATGAATCGGTTCATGGCCTGGATCAAGCAGCACGCCGGCTGAACCGAACGGTGGCCGAGGAGGTTCGGGTCGCATGCCGACGGACGAGGCGACCCATGGCTGCAACAGGGGCCTCAGGTGGATTGACAGATGCCGGCAACGGTGCCCTTCAATCCACAAACGTGGCGTGACATCCGGCCAAAGTCCGTATACAATCGCTGTAGACACAATCTGTCGCCCACGAAAACAGGACTGTGCGGATTGCCGGATGGAACCCCAGGGCAAACCGCCACAGATCGAATGCACCCCTTGCAGCAACATCGCAATGCCCAGCAACGATGGAGAAACGGCAATGAACGACGGACAGCAGGCACCAGATCATTCCAGAGCAAAATTTTTCAACGTCTGCCCCTCCCCTTTCCCGGTCATTCTCCTCGGCTTGGTTGTGCTCCTGGTGACCTACGGTACGGCCGAGGCCCGGACCGTGGTCTGCGAATCGCAAGGACACCAAACCCAATACTGTTCGGCGGATACCCGGGGCGGGGTCCGTCTCGTCCGCCAGTTCAGCAAGGCAGCCTGCTCCGAGGGACATACCTGGGGATACGACCGGCGAGGCATCTGGGTGAGCGGCGGTTGCCGAGGGAAATTCGAAACCATGGACTATCGGTCCGAACCGTACGGATACGACCGGTATGATCGCTCCGATCGCGACTACCGGCGGTACGACGAGCCCCGAAGGCGGACGCCGCCGACGGTCACCTGCGAGTCCTGGGGCGATCGAGAGACCTTTTGCCGGGTGCCGTTGCGCCATGGACAGGTGGAAATGGTCCGCCAACTCTCGAAAACTCAGTGCCGATACGGCCGCAACTGGGGCTGGAACAACGGCGGCATCTGGGTCAGCGGCGGCTGCAGAGCTGTCTTTGCCATCTATTGATAGCCGCACCTCGATCCGCACATGGACGATTCTCCGCCTCCCTGGCAGGCGGTCTTCTTTGATTTCGACGGGGTGATCGCCGATTCCACTGCGGTCAAGGTGCAGGCCTTTGCCACCCTCTTTGCTCCCCATGGTCCGGAGGTGCAGGAAGCGGTGATCCGCTACCACCTCGACAACGGCGGCATGCCCCGCCGGGACAAGATCCGCCACTGTTTTTCGACCTTTGCCGACCGCAACCTCAGCGAGGCCGAGTTGGATTCCGTCGGCCGGGCCTTTTCCGCCCTGGTGCTCGACCAGGTGATCGCCGCGCCGCTGATGCCGGGCGCCATGCCAACCCTGCACCTGCTCCGGACCGCCTCCGTTCCCGCCTTCGTCGTCTCCGGCACCCCTGAAGAGGAAATGCGGCTGATCGTCGACCGCAAGGGGCTCGCCCCCTATTTTCTTGAAGTCCATGGCTCTCCCCGCCCCAAACCGGCGATCCTCGAAGATGTGCTCAGCCGTCATCGCTATCGAGCCGGGGGCTGCCTGTTCATTGGCGATGCCCTCGCCGATTACCGGGCCGCCCGAGGCGCCGAACTCCATTTTCTCGGTATCGTCCCCGAAGGCCGGGCATCGATCTTCCCCGCCGAGGTGGTCACCTCCCCGATCGTTACCCTTGTCTGGTGAACCCTTGGCGACAGGTTCGCCTTGACACCGGCACCGTCATTTTCTATAGACAGATTTTCCGCTGGGAATACAGGGGGATTAGAATCAGGGCAGTGCAGGCGCATCTTAGGCCCGCGTACGGGGAGATGGTGCAACCACCCTCTTCTTTCCTCCCGTTCCCCGCCACCGCCGCATCACCACCGACCGAGGGTCGCCATGATCTCACTTGCCAGCAAAGCCGCCGAAAACCTGCGCACGATCAGAGCAACCAAGCCACTGATCCATAACATCACCAATTTCGTGGTGATGAACACCACCGCCAACGTGCTTCTGGCCTGTGGGGCATCGCCGGTCATGGCCCATGGCGACAACGAGGTGGAGGAGATGGTGGACCTGGCCGGCGCATTGGTGCTGAACATCGGCACCCTCACCGACGACTGGGTGATCACCATGATCAAGGCCGGTCGCAAGGCGTCGGAACTTGGCAAACCGATCGTCCTCGATCCGGTGGGCGCAGGGGCTACCGCCCTGAGGACCAACGCCGCCCGGGCCATCCTCTTCCAGACCTGGGTGAGCGTGGTTTGCGGCAACGCCTCCGAAATTCTCGCCCTGGGAGGACAGGAGGGGGGCACCAAGGGAGTCGACGCCCTGCACACCGTCGACGAGGCGGCCGAACAGGCCTGCAGGCTGGCTCGGGAGTTGGGCACCACCCTGGCGCTGACCGGTCCGACCGACCTGGTGACCGACGGCAGGCGGACCGTGGCCATCGAGGGCGGCCATGCGCTCATGCCCTTTGTCACCGGCACCGGCTGCTCGGC
>JAUWAH010000325.1 GCA_030602145.1 Desulfobulbus sp. | reverse complement strand
TGCTTGTCGGGGTGAGCGAGTTGAACAGTTCGACAAACAGCGGCGCGTCCTCCGGCTTGATTGGCCGGATGAGCAGCGGCATCTGCATGTCGGTGAAGTCATGCCGTTCCAGATGCTGCGGATAGGGGCTGATCACCAGATGGAGATTGGAGCCGTTGTTGACCCGGCCCAACTTGATCCGGGCATCCACCGCGCAGGGCTGCCCGTTCTTGACCAGCACCGGGTTGATGTCCAGCTCGACGATCTCGGGGAAGTCGATCACCAGTTGTGAGAGCCGCACCAGGATCTCCTCCAGCTTTTCCAGGTCGGCCGGCGGGCTGTTGCGATAACCGGCCAACAGCGGCATGATGCGGGTCTCTTCCATCATCCGCCGGGCCAGCAGGCGGTTTAAGGGCGGCAGCCCCAGGGCCTTGTCGTTGAGCACCTCGGCAAAGACACCGCCCGACCCGAAGCAGAGCACCGGTCCGAACATGCCGTCGGTTGCACTGCCGAGGAGGAGTTCGAAATCGGGGTTGGCAATGTAGGGCTGGAGGGAGACGCCGGTGATCCTCGCCTCGGGATTGCACGCTCTGGCACCGGCCATGATCCGCTCGTAGGCCCGGCGCAGGTCGTCTTCGTTGCGCAGGTCGAGCTGCACGCCGTCCGCGTCCGATTTGTGGCTGATGTCCGGCGAGACCAGTTTCATCGCCAGCGGCATGTCCATGTCGGCGGCCAGGGCCACAGCCTCGTCGGCCGTGGTGGCCAGCACGGTCGGATTGACCGGAATGCCGTAGGCGTCGAGGATAATCTTGCTCTCTATCTCGGAGAGCAGTTCGATCTCCTGGTCGAAGCTTTCGTAGATGGTGCGGAAGACCTGGTCCCGATTGAAGTAGAGTTCGTTGGCCAACTTGGGTGGCGCCTGGGAGAGCAGTTCCAGGTTCCTGGTATACTCCACCATGTAAAGAAAGGCGCGCACCGCCCGCTCCGGGGTTTCGTAGGTGGGGATATCGGCCTTGTTGAGAATGGTCACCGCTTCGGCGACCCGCGTCCCTCCCATCCAGGAGGCGAAGACCGGCAGTCGCTTGCGCCGCGCCAGCGTGGCCAGGGACGCTGCCACCTCTTCCGGCGCGGTGAGGTTCTGGGGCACCATGATCACCAGGATGCCGTCGAATTCCCTGCTGGCCATGCACAGCTCGACCACCGAGGCGAACCGTTCCACCGTGGCGTTGCCGAGGATGTCGATGGGGTTGCCGCGGCTCCAGAAGTGGGGCAGAATCTCGCCCAGTTTGGCGGTGAGTTCGTCGCTGAGCGGTGCCGGATCGAGTCCGTATTCGGCCAGCGTGTCGGCGGCCATGACGCCGGGACCGCCGCCGTTGGTGATGATCGCCAGCCGCGTGCCCAAGGGTCTTGGTTGCTTGGCCATCAACTCGGCGCAGTCGAACAGACGGGCCAGCGAGGGCACCCGGACGATGCCGGCCCGTTTGAAGGCGGCATCGTAGACCGCATCCTCACCGGCCATCGCCCCGATATGGGTGGAGGCGGCGCGGGCGCCGGCCTTGCTCTTGCCGGTTTTGAGCACGATGATCGGCTTGATCCGCGACACCGATCGGGCCGCGCTCATGAACTTGCGGGGGTTGGTCAGATTTTCCATGTAGAGCAGGATGGCCTTGACCGAGCCGTCGTTGCCCAGGTAATCGATCAGGTCGCCGAAATCGACATCCAGCATCGAGCCGATGGAGACGAAGTGGCTGAAGCCCATGTTTTCTTCGGCCGAGCGGTCGAGGATCGCCGCGCAGATGGCACCGCTCTGGGAAATGACCGCCAGGTTGCCCTTGGCCGGCATGTCGCCGGCAAAGGTGGCGTTGAGGTTCTTGGCCGGCCGGATGACCCCCATGCAGTTGGGGCCGATGATGCGCATGCCGGACCCTTCGGCTGCCCCTGCTATCTGCTCCTCGATGAAGGCGCCTTCCTCGCCCAGCTCCTTGCCGCCGGCGGAAATGACGATCACCCCCAGGGTGCCGGCCCGCACGCATTGGCGGACGATTTCCGGAGCGGTGGCGATGGGGGTGGCGATGATCGCCAGTTCCGGTGCCGGCTCGATGGCGGTGATGGCAGGGTAGGCCTTGAGGCCGCGCACGGTGGTATAGTTGGGGTTGACCGGGTAGATGGCACCGGTATAGCCGCCCTGGAGCAGATTGTCGATGAGCGCGGCACCGATGGAGACAGGTCGGTCGTTGGCGCCGATCACCGCGATGCTTTTCGGATCGAAGAATTGTTCCATGGAATATTCTGGCCCTTTTCGGTTGGGGAATGGCCCCTTGCTGGGGGCCGGCGACGAGGGCAATCCGGCCGCCACCGGTACACCTCACCTACCCTTTCTTGCCGTCCTTGACAAGCATTTTGCTTGGTCAAAAGCAGGAAAAGAAGAGCGGCCCGAAAAGGTGGCGGAGACCGGGGCGCAGAGCCGGCCACGGGCAGGGCCGCGCCAACATATCCCTTGACGGGGACACGTTTTTTTGCGATGGTTCAGCACAGTTGCCCATCAAGTGCACCAACCGCCACGGCCCATCCGTCCCTCTCTCAGAATGCGGTGAATCCATGACCAAGAAGGTGCTGATCGTCGAGGATGAACAGTTGATCGGCCTGATGTTGGCCGAAAGCGACAGGGAGATGGGCTGCCAGGTCACCTCCGTGGTGACCAACGGCCAGGCTGCGGTCCGAGCGGTCCGCCGTGAGCCTCCGGACGCCATCCTCATGGACATCAGCCTGGCCGGCGTGCTCGACGGCATCGAAACCGCCCGGATCATCAAAGCGGATCGGGACATACCCATCCTGTTCTTCACCGGCTATCAGGATCATGACCTCCTCGACCGGGCCTGGTCGATCAGGCCGGCCGGTATCGTCGACAAGCTCGACAGCACCGACAATATCCGGGCGGCGATTTCCAGCCTGCTCGCCTGATCCGTGTCGATCCGGCGGATGTCCCGCCCGTACGCAGTCAAATCCGAGCCCCACCGGCCACGGCCCGCTGTCCGGAACGTACTGTTTCCACCAGTATCCGGATGCACGCAACCACCCCGCCGCAGTGAATCTGTCGGCAACAACAAGGAGCAGCAGCGATGATTGTCGGTCTACTCAAGGAGATCAAGGCAGAGGAACATCGGGTCGGCATGACTCCGGCCGGCGTGGAAATGTTGCGGAAGAACGGCCACCAGGTGCTGGTCGAGCGGGGAGCCGGCGAGAGGAGCGGTTGGGCCGATGCCCAGTACCAACAGGCCGGAGCGGACCTGGTCGAAGAGCCCGCCGCCATCTACGATCGGGCCGAATTGGTCCTGCACGTCAAAGAACCGCAGCCTTCGGAGTACGGGTTGCTCCGAGAAGGGCAGATGCTGTTCACCTACCTGCATTTCGCCGCCTCGGAGGAGTTGACCCGGGCGATGATGGCCAGCCGGGCGGTCTGCATCGCCTATGAAACCATCACCGATAAGAGCGGCGGCCTGCCGCTGCTGACGCCGATGAGCGAGGTGGCCGGCCGGATGGCGGCCCAGGAGGCGGCCAAATATCTTGAGCGCAGCCAAGGGGGGCGGGGGATTCTCTTGGGCGGCGTGCCGGGCGTGGCCCCGGCCAGGGTGCTGATCCTCGGCGGCGGCACGGTGGGCGCCGAGGCGGCACGTATTGCCTGCGGCCTGGGCGCGACCGTCCATCTGCTCGATACCAGCCTGCCGCGCTTGCGGTATCTGGCCCAGGTGCTGCCGGCCAACTGCACCCTGCTGCTCTCGTCGCCGGCCACCATCCGCGAAATGGCCGTGCACGCCGATGCGGTCATCGGCGCGGTCCTGCTGCCCGGTGCCAAGGCGCCGAAGCTCATCGGCCGGGATATGCTGGCCACCATGCAGCGCGGCGCGGTGCTGGTCGATGTCGCCATCGATCAGGGCGGCTGCTTCGAGACCTCTCGCCCCACCAGCCACAACGATCCGGTCTTCGAGGTCGATGGCATCCTCCATTACTGTGTTG
>JAUWAH010000396.1 GCA_030602145.1 Desulfobulbus sp. | reverse complement strand
GATGAAACCTTCCGAAATCGACGATCTGCGGCAGCGGCTGCTCGACTGGTTCGCCATCCACCACCGTCCCCTCCCCTGGCGGACCACCTATGCGCCGTATCATGTCTGGATCGCTGAAATCATGGGCCAGCAAACCCAAATGGACCGGGTCGCCCGGTATTTCTCCCGCTGGATCGAACAATTTCCCGATGTCCCCGCCGTGGCCGCCGCGCCGGAGTTGGCCATCCTTAAAGCCTGGGAAGGGTTGGGCTATTACAGTCGGGCCCGCAACCTCCATAAAGCGGCCAGGCAACTGGTTGCCGAAGGGCTGGGCGATGTTCCAGACGATTACGGCCGCCTGCGTGCCCTGCCCGGCATTGGCCCCTACACCGCCGCCGCCATCCTCTCCATTGCCTTCAACCAGCCCCATGCCCTGCTCGATGCCAATGTCGAACGGCTGTTCGCCCGGCTGGCGGACATCGGTCGGCCGATCAAGCAGGCCCCGGCCAAAAAGAAGCTGACCGCCATGGCCGACACCCTGCTCGACAGACAGCAGCCCCGTCTGTTCAATCAGGCCCTGATGGAGCTAGGCGCCCTGGTCTGCACGCCCAAAAAACCAAACTGCGGCGCTTGTCCGCTGCGCGATCACTGCCGGGCCCTGCGTGCCGACACCATCGAATTTCGCCCCCTGCCAACCGACAAGCAAAAAAAAATCGACATCGTCATGGCCTGCGGCATCATTCGCCGCGACGACCGCTACTTCATCCAGCAGCGACAGGCCGACGATATCTGGGGTGGATTATGGGAATTTCCCGGTGGCCGGCTTGAAGACGGCGAAGCGCCGGAGCAGGCCACTCGCCGCGAAATCAAGGAGGAGACCGGCTGGGTGGTCGACGATCTGTCCCCCCTGACCACGGTCACCCACCACTACACCCGCTATCGTGTCACCCTCCATGGTTTTCTCTGCACCCTCCCCGCCGATGCTGCCATGCCCGTCCTGACGGCGGCCAGCCAATCTGCCTGGGTGACCTTTGATCAGTTGGAGCGCTACCCTTTCCCCGCCGGTCACCGCCAGCTGGTGGCCGCTCTGCGCAGCCGATTTTTTTCCGGATTATAGGTAAACTTACCTATCCACACTCTTTCATATATTTCAATGAGTTAAACAAAATACTCAATTGGAAATACGACTTGCCGGAAAAAAATTGTTCTTTTGGCCCGGTAATGGTATGTAGAGCGAACACTGTCTCCTTTTGCCCGCCTCCTACGGATCCCCATGACTGACAAGCTGCCGTTCGCGGTCGACACCCAGCAAGAAGTCCATCGCCTCAGCACCAACTGGCGCACCCTGCTCGATGCCATGCCCGAGATGGTGTTTCTGCTGCGGGACGACTGCATGGTCGAATATATGAACAGGAGCGCAGTGGCCTGTTTCGGCAATCCGTGCCCGCAACCGGTCCGGGACAGCCTGAGAGCCATCGGCGAAACCTGCCGGAAGGATCTGCTCGGCTCAACGGAGGCAACAGCCGACGGCAAGGTCATCGAAACCGTGGTCGACACCACACCGGTCGAATACTCCTCGGTCCCCTTTATCGGCTACACCGGTGAACGGCTGATCATGCTGGTGATGCGCAACATCAGTCAACGGAAAAATTTCGAGCGCGAGTTGCTCCAGTTCAACACCAGCATCGAGACGATCCTGGAACAGAAGATCAGCGAACTCCAGGCCAGCGAGGAAACGCGGCGCCGGCTCTCGATGCAGGTCAACAGCCTCAAGAGCCAGCTCGGCCACTATCACAAGGCCGACAAAATGGTGGGGCGCAGCCGCAAGATGCGGGAATTGCGCGAGATGATCCACCAGGTCTCCGGGTCGGACGCCACCATTCTGATCACCGGCGAATCGGGAACAGGCAAGGAACTGGTGGCCAACCTGGTCAAGGCGACCAGCGGCCGCGACGACAAGCCCTTTCTGAAGATCAACTGCAATGCCATCAACGATTCCCTGCTCGAGGCCGATCTGTTCGGTTACGAGAAGGGAGCCTTCACCGGCGCCGTCACCCGGAAGATCGGCAAGTTCGAGGTCGTGGACGGCGGCACCATTTTTCTCGACGAAATCGGCGACATCAGCCCGAGGATGCAGGTGGCCCTGCTGCGGGTGCTGCAAAACGGCGAGATCATCCGGGTCGGCGGCAACGAACCGCTCCGGGTCAATGTCCGGGTGATCGCCGCCACCAACGTCGATCTCGCCCAGGCGGTCAAGGAGAAGAAATTCCGTCTCGATCTCTATTACCGGCTCAACATCATCAACATCGACATCCCGCCCCTGCGGGAGCGCAAGGAGGACATCGTCGAACTGGTTTCCCACTTCGTCAACCACTACCGGGAAGCCTTCAAGAAAGAGATCGATTTCGTTCCCAAATCGACCATCAACCGGCTGCTCGCCCATGATTGGCCGGGCAATGTCCGCGAACTGGAAAACCTGATCCAGCGGGCGGTGCTCATGGCCAAGGGTAAAATGATCACCGAGAACGACCTCATCTTCGACCATGATCCGCACATGGGCGGTCAGCAGCAAACCGACAGCCCCAACATCGACCTGAAGATCGGCACCCAGCCCCTCAAAGCCATCGTTGGCGAATTCGAATCATCCATCATCCAGCGGGCTCTGCAGAAATACAGCGGCAATGTCGCCACCGCCGCCGACCAGCTCAAACTCGGCAAAACCGCCCTCTATGATAAAATGAAGCAGTACTCCATTTCGGCCAAGCACATCAAGAAGACGCAGAAACCAGGCTGAACCGGGTTGGGCTCGCACCTGAAGCCCACCTTCTCAGCCACCCGTCACTCGTTCGAAATCCTGCCCTTACCCATTGCCGGTGCACGGCTTATAGTAGTCAACACAGTCAAGAAACACCTGTTGCTGCCGAGAATTGAAACATGACGGGGGGTTGCCATGACAGCATCGATTTTCGCCTTTCTGGAATCCATCGGGTTCACCCATCCACTCCATCCTGGCCTCACCCACATCCCCATGGGCATGGTGATCGGCTGCTTCATCTTCAGCCTGCTGGCCTGGACGACCCATCGGCCGGAATTGAACCGCACCGCCTTCCACTGCTGCCTGCTCGGGTTGGTCTTCATGGTGCCGACCGTCCTTGCCGGTCTGCTGGACTGGCAGCACCGGTTCGGGGCACAGTTCGAAGCACCGATCATCGTCAAGATGGTGTTGGC
>JAUWAH010000358.1 GCA_030602145.1 Desulfobulbus sp. | reverse complement strand
GGCCAGATCGTTCAGGCCCATATTGAGCAAGGCGCCCTTGGCAGCATGACAGGCGCGAGCCAACTGATCCACGTCGCCGGCATCCGCCAGTTCCGCCAGCCGGTTCATGTGGGCGTGCAGGGTGGCGACGAAAACCGGAATCATGGTCTCTGTTTTCTCCTCGCTGAGCAGATAGGCGGTTTTCAGGTGGTGTTTGATGGTTTCCAAATAGGCTCGGCGATCCATACCCGGCGTGTTCTCCCTGGACGGTGAGGGGCCCTGGTTGAGGTGTTCGGTTATTTGGTTATTTTCACACCGGAGAGGCGAAGAGGTCAAGGAAGAAAACCGTGGGACATGTGCTCGAACAGACAATCCGGCGACTTTTCCGAGGTCCCCTGCGGCCGGTCAGGGGTGGTCGGATCCTGGTCGGGGTTTCCGGCGGGGCCGATTCCATGGCCCTGCTCCACATCCTGGCCGCCGTGGCCGCGGAATGCTCGCTGACCCTGGTGGCAGCCTATGTCGACCACGGCTTGCGGCCCCGGGAAACCCCGGGTGAACGGGCGTGCGTGGAGGCGGCGGCCCGCCGCCTGGAGATTGCTTGGGCCTGCGAGTCCGTGGATGCGGGGCAAAAGGCGGCTGCCGGCATGTCACCGGAGCATGCGGCCAGGGAGGCCCGTTACCGGGCATTTGCCGATCTGGCCGTCACCTGGTCGACCGATTGGCTGGCCGTGGCCCATACCGCCGACGACCAGGCGGAGGAAATCCTGCTCAGATTGTTTCGCGGCGGCGGTGGCCGGGCACTTTCCGGCATGCGCCTGCAATCGGGACACTTGATCCGGCCCCTGCTCGGTGTTCGCAAGGCCGAGATACTTGCCTATCTCACGGCCAAGGGCATTGCCCATTGCCATGATTCGAGCAACGACGATCGCCGTTTTCTCCGCAACCGCATCCGTCTCGACCTGCTGCCGCTCTTGGAAGCCGACTATGACCCCGGCATCCGTTCAGCCCTGTTGAAAACCGCCGCCAATCTCAGCGAGGACGAGGACCTCCTCGACACCCTGCTTGCCGGCCAGTGGCAGGCGGTGGTCGAAACGATGCTTCCGGAACAAGGCGGCCCGCCCATCCGCCGTCTCGACCGCGCCGCCTTTGGCCTTCTCCATCCGGCCCTCCAGCGGCGCATGGTGGAACGGCTGCTCTGGGAGATGGGGAGCGTTGCCCGCCATGCCCATATCCTGGCCGTGCTCGATGCCGCCCGTTGCGGTCGCAGCGGCGGCGAAGTCCACCTCAGTCGCGGCCTCCGGGTCGCCATTCACCGTCATCACCTCTCCTTTTCCTTCCCCAGCGGCAAAGGGCCCTGGCGGGGCCGCCTGCTCACCTCCTGATCGTCGCCATCGATTGCTCGACAACTTTGTCGAACCCGTCGGCCCGATGTCGAAACGCATCGGCGCCGCTCGGTGGTGCTGTTTGTTATCTGTTCGGAATGGCAAGACAAAAAGAGATGTTCAGGATGGCACGGTCGTTGAAAGTGCTGTTGGTAAGAGAAAAGGGGATCCCGGTGGGGATCCTTCGACCAACAACACAACCAATGAGGTGCGATGATGAACACAATCAAGAAAACCCTGCTGGTGCTTTCCTGTCTGGCCCTGACGGCCGGTGGCGCCTGGGCCGTGGACTATTCCAAGATGTCCAACGACGAGTTGAGCGCCAAACGCGGCACCCTGTACAACACCACTCCGGAGGACTGGCATGCCTTTCACACCGAATGGTGGAAACGGCTCAGCCAGATGAGCCCGGAGGAACGGCAGAAGTACATGGGGCCGGGCATGGGACGCGGAATGGGACAAGGAATGGGCAAGGGGATGAACCGGGGCATGGGCAAGGGCTGCTGGTGCCCCTGCTGGACGGGTCCGGCACCGGCCGGCGGTCAAGCTCCGGCCGCCGGGGCAACTCCGCCCGACAGCGGTAAGTAAGTTTTTTCCTCCACCGGCGCCCTGTGGCCTAGAACGCCACAGCGGCGCCGGCTTCATCTCTTCTTGCCGATCCCCAGCCGTTCCATCTTGTAGCGCAACACCCGTTCGCTGATTCCCAACTCCTCGGCGGCTCTGGTCTGCACCCCATGGTGACGCTCCAGGGCATCGTGCAGCATCTGCCGCTCGAACTCGGCCAGGCGACTGTTCAAATCGCCCTGGTTGGAGGGACCGTGATAATCGCGGATTTCAGCGGGCAGGTCGCGCCACCCGATCCGATTGCCCCGCGCCAGGGTGATGGTCCGCTGGATGATGTGCTCCAGTTCCCTGATATTGCCGGGGTAGGGGTACTTGGCCAATTGGTAGTGGGCCTGATCGTCGAAGACGGCGGCGCTGTCGTATTTGCCGAGAAAGAAACGGATCAGTTCCGGGATCTCCTCCTTGCGTCGCCGCAGCGGCGGTATCTCGATGTTGATCACGTTGAGCCGGAAGAACAGGTCCTCCCGAAAACCGCCGGCGTCCACCATCTGCCTTAGATCGCGGTTGGTGGCCGCGAGGATGCGGACATCCACCCCAATGGGTTCCTCGCCACCCACCCGACGGACGACGTGTTCCTGCAGGGTGCGCAGCAGCTTGGCCTGAACGGCCGGCGGCAGTTCGCCCACCTCGTCGAGCAGCAGCGTTCCCTGGTGGGCCTGTTCGAAAACGCCGCGCCGCCGGTTGACCGCGCCGGTGAAGGCCCCTTTTTCATGACCGAACAGTTCGGATTCGAACAACCCCTCCGGGATGGCCGCGCAGTTGAGGGGAATAAACGGTCCCTCCCGGCGCGGACTGAGCAGATGGATGAGGCGGGCGATCAGTTCCTTGCCGGTCCCGGTTTCTCCCTGGATGAGAACCGTCCAGGGACTGGGCGCGGCCCGCAGCGCCAGGGAGAGCACCTGGCGCATGGCCGGGCTGGCGGCGATCATCCGCACCGGCAGGGCGTCGATATCGATCGTCTCCTCCACCCGGGCAACATCAGCGGCGACGTGGAGCTGCTCCTCGATGGCCCGGACCTTGACGAGCAGGGCCTCCAGGTTCACCGGTTTCTCCAGGAAATCCTCCGCCCCCAGATGCATGGCCCGGACGGCGGTGTCGACGGCGCCGTAGGCGGTGATCATGATCACCCGCACCAGGGGATTGATCGCCTTCATCCTGGCCAATACCTGCTCACCGTCGAGGTCGGGCATGCGATGGTCGAGCAGCACCAGGTCGACCGGGTCGCGCAGGAAGCGGTCCAGGGCCTCCTGGCCCGACCCGGCCTCCGTCACCGTCAATCCCTGTTTGCTTAAAAAACCGGCCAGCAGGCTGCGTTGCAGGGGCTCGTCATCGACGATGAGAATGTTCATGACCCTGGGCCTCCGTGTGGTTCGGGGTCGGCGGTCTGGACCTCCGGCCGGACATCCCGCTGCTGTCCCGGCAGAAGGAGGGCGACGGTCAGGTGGCGCATATCCCGGTCCACGGCGATGTCCAGTGTACCGCCATGGGCCTCGGCGATCCGCCGGCAGAGCGCCAGTCCCAGGCCGCTGCCTCTGGTTTTGGTGGTGAAATAGGGCTCGCCCAGCCGTTCGATCTGGTCGACGGTCAGATCGCAGCCGCCGTTGGTCATGGTGAGCGCCACACCCTGGTCGAGGAG
>JAUWAH010000471.1 GCA_030602145.1 Desulfobulbus sp. | reverse complement strand
AGGCTTTTGCAAAAAGACGGTTGAGTCATTCCCGAGGTAGTCATCGGGAATCCAATCCCTGAAAAATCAATGAGTTCTGGATTCCCGCTTTCGCGGGAATGACGAAAAAAACTCGTCAGCAGTTTATTTTGCAAAAGGCTCGGAGAGGTGCGATTTTTTTGCATTGAGATATCCCCGAGATTCCCGGCTGGCGACCTCCCGATTCGGGCGGTGCCGTCGTTGACACGATGAGGAGATCCGCATGGAGTACACTGGCCAATCCGCCGCTCCGCCGTCCCTGCCCCTGACGGGCATTCGGGTGCTGGAGTTGGGGCACAACATCATGGGGCCGGCCTGCGGCCTGATCCTGGCCGATCTGGGGGCCGAGGTCTACAAGGTGGAACGACCGGGCAAAGGCGACGACACCCGCTGGCTGAAGGGGTTCGGCGCCGGTTTTTTCACCTGCTTCAACCGCAACAAGAGGAGCCTGGCCATCGATCTCAAGCACGACCGGGGCCGGGAACTGTTTCTCCGCCTGGTTGAACAGGTCGATGTGCTGATCGAGAATTTTGCCCCCGGCACCGTCGACCGGCTGGGCATCGGCGCCGAGATCTGTCGGGTGCGCAATCCCGGGTTGATTTTCTGCTCGCTCAAGGGGTTCCTGCCCGGCCCCTACGCCCACCGGCCCGCCCTGGACGAGGTGGTGCAGATGATGGCCGGGCTGGCCTATATGACCGGTCCCAGCGGCAAGCCCATGCGGGCCGGCGCCTCGGTCACCGACATCCTCAGCGGCAGTTTCGGGGCGATCGGTATCCTGGCCGCCCTGCTCCAGCGCCGGCAGACCGGCCGGGGTCAGGTGGTGCAGGCCTCGCTGTTCGAGTCGGTGGCGTTTCTCATGGGCCAGCACATGGCCGGCGCGGCCATCACCGGCCAGGAGCCGCCGCCCATGCCGGAGCGGGGCCGGACCTGGTCGGTCTACGAACTGTTCACCACCAGGGACGGTCACCAGGTGTTCATCGGCATCACCTCGGACCGTCACTGGCAGCGGTTCTGCACCACCTTCGGCTTTGCCGATTGGGCCGAGGACCACCGGCTGACCACCAATCAGGGACGGATCGAAGCGAGGAGCTGGTTCTTTCCCGAATTGCAGCAGCGCTTGCAGCGGATGACCAGGGCCGAGCTGACCGAACTGGCCGAGCGGGCCGCCATCCCCTTTGCTCCGGTCAACCGGCCGGTCGACCTCTGGGACGATCCCCACATGAACGAGTCCGGCGGTCTGGCGATCACCGAGACACCGGGCGGCAAGCCGGTCAAGCTGCCCAAGCTGCCGCTGCGGCTGGACGGTCGAACCTTTGATCTGCGCTTGCAGCCGCCGGCGGTGGGCGAGGGCGGCGTCGATATCCTTCATCTGGCCGGTCTGAGCGGAGACGACGTCGCCTCCCTGGTCAAGGCCGGCATCGTCGCGGCCAGTCCCCGCCGGCAGGAATGACCATGCAACTGTGCCGCGTTCCCCGGCCGTCGGCCCCGCGCCAGGACCGACCCCGGCGCGGCGGTTTTCAACCGAAGAGGTTCTCCATGTTCATCGCGCTCCGTTTTGTCCCGAGCTTATTAACCCTGCTGTGCGCCGTGCCCGCCCTGGCTGCCGCGCCCCAGTCCTGCGAAGAGATGCAGGCCAGGATGGAATTCCTCTCCACGGCGATCGACGAAGCGGTCAACGAGACGGTGGCTGCAGGGTTGGAGGCCGAACTGGACAGCCTGTCCATGCGCTACGCCGCCCAGTGCCTGATGGGAACGGGCGGTCTGCCGGTTGTGCCGCCCAACCTGGGCGACCTCCTCAACCCCGATAAGATGCGGCCGGCGCCCACCCCGGAGGAGGAGATCAAGCGACGTCGGGAGGCGATCAACCTGATGTTCCGACAGTTCGGCAATAATCCGTCCGCGTTGCGCGGCGCGGTCGGCGAACGGGAGGTGCCGATCCCGCAGGCCATTCCCATCGACGGCATGGTCCTGGTGGAAGGCGGGGCGTTGGCGACCTTCTACAAGGCCATCAAGCAGGATCTTCGCTACACCGTCCGCGAGACCTATGTGGGCAACCTGATCGTCACCCGGTATTACGACCGCATCGCCGGCCGCTACACCGGGCGCGAGGACTACGACATCCAGACCCTTTCCACCTCCATCAAGGTAATGGACTTCGGCGGCCGGGAATGCGTCGGGTTCACCGGCTCGACCTCGGCCTGCATGCTCTGGCATACCTTCGACCGATGGCGGATCGGCGACGGCGAGCAGTACCATGGCATGTACGACGGCGTGGTCGGCGCCGAGAGCGACGAGCAGACCGTGACCATCAAGGTCGACGCGGTGGACATCCATTTTTCCTCGTCCCAGGGCCGGATCGGCGCCAAATCGGGCTGCGGCGATTATTTCAAGGAAACGGTCAGCCATGAAACCTTCAAGGACTGGCTGCACCGCGGGGAGATCCGGCTGAGCCGCGAGGTCGGCTATGCCGACAACAAGGCCCACCTGTGTCGGCCCGGCTCCACCCTGACCCTGGAGATGCGCATCCGCCACCAGCCATGATGGGCAAGGAGGCCTTGGTCGGCAA
>JAUWAH010000206.1 GCA_030602145.1 Desulfobulbus sp. | reverse complement strand
CCCTCAATGCCGGAGCGGGCCATCAGGCGGAGGAGTTTCTGGCCAAATCCATCGAGGAGAACAAGGGCAAGTTCATTCTGGTGGTCGACGGGGCGATTCCGGTCAAGGACAAGGGCGTTTACTGCATGATCGCCGGCAAGCCGGTCCTGGATATCCTCAATGAAACCGCCCCGCTCGCCGCGGCGGTGATCGCCATCGGCTCCTGCGCCGCCTGGGGCGGGGTAGCCGCCGCGGAGCCAAACCCCACGGGGGCGACAGCGGTGCATGAAATTCTCAAGGCCAAAAACATTCCGGTGGTCAACATCCCAGGCTGTCCGCCCAACCCCTACAATTTCCTGTCCACGGTCATCCACTACCTGACCTTCGGCAGCCTGCCGGCACTCGACGAGAAGGGGCGGCCGAAGTTTGCCTACAGTCGCCTTATCCATGAACACTGCGAACGGCGCCCGCATTTCGATGCTGGCCGTTTTGCAGAAGAGTTCGGCGATGACGGGCATCGGCAGGGGTTCTGCCTCTATAAGCTAGGGTGCAAAGGGCCGGAAACCTACAACAACTGTTCAACCTTGGTCTTCAATGACACGCCAGGCTGCTGGCCGGTGGCCACAGGGTCGCCGTGTTTCGGCTGCTCGGAGGAAAAGGTCGGTTTCCATAGCCCCCTGTTCTCGAAGGCCAAGGTTATCTTCCCGACCCCGCCGGCCCAGCAGGTCGATGCGGTGCCGGAGAAGGGCAGCGGTGCCAAGAGTTTTGCCTACGGAGTAGCAGGAGCCGCAGTGGGCGCGGCGGCGGTAGCCTTGTCGCAGCGGCGGGGAAAGGATGACGACGCCTCACATTCGGGAGACTGAAGCCATGGCTATCAACAGAAGAGATTTTCTCAAATATTCGGCGGGTGCCGGGTTGATGCTGTCAGCGGGAGCTTCACCCGCACGGGCGGCTTCAAAGTCGGCCTTGCCGCCCGAGGCAGTCGGCATTCTGTACGATTCGACACTCTGCATCGGCTGCAAGGCATGCATGGTCAATTGCAAAAAGGCCAATTCCGAGCCGGGCGGCGCCCTCTTTCACAAGGAAACCGCAGGTCAGATTCCCTTCGAATACCCGGAGGGGAAGCCGATCTACGATGCGCCGGACAGTCTCAGCAGCAAAACCCTGTGCATCATCAAGGCGCATCGGAAAACAGACGAACCGCAGGCGAAAGAACTGGAATATGACTTTGTCAAGCTGCACTGCCTGCACTGCCTGGAACCGGCTTGCGTTGCGGTCTGCCCGGTGGCGGCCCTGCAGAAGCAGAAGGATACCGGCATCGTCACCTACAACAAGAACCGGTGTTTTGGTTGCAGGTATTGCCAGGTGGCCTGCCCGTTCAATATCCCGACCTATGAATGGGAGAAAGCCTCGCCGTCGGTGGTCAAGTGCCAACTGTGCAACCATCTCTATGCCCAGGGCAGATACTCGGCCTGTTGCGAGTTCTGTCCCACCGGCGCCTCAATCTTCGGCAAGGTGACGGATCTGCAGGAGGAAGCCAAGCGACGGCTGGCTCTCAAGCCCGGCGACACCTATGCCTATCCGGTCAAACGGGTCGACGGCACCGAGCGGACCGAGAAGGTGGTGGCGGAATATGTCAACCATATCTATGGCCTCGAGGAGGCTGGCGGAACCCAGTACCTCTTCCTGGCCGGGGTCAATTTCGACAAACTGGGATTCAACCCCAGGATCACCAACCAGGTCTACCCGGATTTCACCTGGGATTACGTTTCCCATGTGCCGGCACTGATCGGCACCCTGCTCGTAGCCGGAACGGTGACCAGGCTGGTGACCCAGAAGATGGACAAGAAGAAGCAAGAGGCCGGGAAAGGGGAGAGCGAGACCTGATCCTCCCGAGCAGCAAAGAGGGCGTGTTGGAGTTGACGAAATCCCCTGTCAGGAGAGCATAAAGGAGAACAGACATGGCCAAGAAGATAACTATTGATCCCGTCACCAGAATTGAAGGTCATCTGCGGATCGATTGTGAAGTTGACAACGGAAAGGTCACCAATGCCTGGTCCTCGGGGCAGATGTGGCGCGGCATCGAGATCATCCTCAAGGGGCGTGACCCGAGGGACGCCTGGGCCTATGCCCAGCGCATCTGCGGGGTGTGCACCACGGTGCACGCCATGGCCTCGGTGCGGGCGGTGGAGGATGCACTGAACATGGAGATCCCCCTCAATGCGCAGTACATCCGCAACATGATCATCGGTGCCCATGGCATCCATGACCACATGGTCCATTTCTACCATCTCTGCGCCCTGGACTGGGTGGACATCGTTTCCGCCACCAAGGCCGATGTCCGGGCCACCTCCGCTCTGGGCCAGAAGCTCTCCGACTGGAAGGGCAACGGTCCCCAGGAGATCCAGGCCACCCAGGACCGGTTGAAAAAATTCATCGGCACCGGGCAACTGGGCATCTTTGCCAGCGGCTACTGGGGCCATCCGGCCATGAAACTCTCGCCCGAGGTCAACCTGCTGGCCGCCACCCATTACCTGCAGGCCCTGGAGTACCAGCGAAAGATCAATATGGTGGTGGCGATCCTGGGCAGCAAGACCCCGCACATCCAGAACCTGGCGGTCGGCGGGGTGACCAACCCGATCAATCCGGACAGCCCGGCCAACCTGACCGTCCAGAAACTGTACCAGATCAAGACCCTGATCGATGAGGTCGGCGATTTCATCAAGCAGGCCATGCTCACCGATGTGGCCGCAGTCGGTGCGTTCTATGCCGACTGGACCGGGTACGGCGCCGGGGTGCTCAACTACCTGTCGGTGCCCGACATGCCCATGGACACCAAGGGGACCGTCTACGCCATGCCCGGCGGATACATCCCCGGCGGCGACATCTCCAAGTTCACCCCCATCGGCAGCCACCAGGAAAAGTCGCTGGAAACCGGCATCAAGGAATCGATCAAGCACGCCTGGTACAACGGCAACTGGGACCGGTCACCCTACGAGGGAGAAACAGTCCCCAACTATACCGGCTTCGAGTACGACAAGAAGTATTCCTGGGTCAAGGCGCCGACCTATCTGGGCAAACCAGCCCAGGTCGGCCCCCTGCCGCATGTAGTGGCCATGTATGTCGCCGGTCATGCCGCCACCAAGAAGTATGTCGACGCCACGCTGAGCACGGTTTCGTCCCTGGCCGGAGCCACGGTGGGCATCGATGCCCTCCATTCGACCATCGGCCGGATCGCCGCCCGGGTGGTTCGATGCGCGGTGCTCTATGACAATATGAATACACAGTGGCAGGCCCTTATCGACAATATCGGCAAGGGCGACATGGACACCTTCAATCCGCCGGTCTTTCCGCGGGGCGAACAGCGCGGCGTCGGTTTCCACGAGGCCCCGCGGGGAACCCTGTCGCACTGGATTGTCATCGAAAACGGCAAGATCAAAAATTACCAGGCGGTGGTGCCCTCGACCTGGAACGCCGGGCCACGCAACGACAAGGACGAACTCGGCCCCTATGAGGCCTCGTTGGTGGGCAACCCGGTGGCCGACCCCGAGCTGCCCTTGGAGGTCCTGCGCACCGTCCATAGCTTCGATCCGTGCCTGGCCTGTGCCATCCACCTGGTCGACGGCAAGAAGACCCCGCTCGGCAAAGTGAAGGTTCTGTGAGCGACGGAACGGGCAAAAGAACACTGGTGCTCGGCATCGGTAATCTGCTCATCGGCGACGAGGGCGTGGGCTGCCTGGCCATCGAGGCCTTGGGGCAGCGCTACACCATGCCCCCGGAGGTCGAGTGCGTCGACGGCGGCACGGCCGGCTTCGAACTCCTGTCGATGCTGGACAACAAGGAGCATGTCATCCTCATCGACGCCCTGCGGGACGACCGGGAGCCCGGGACGGTGATCATGGTCGAGGGCGACCAGGTGCCGCGCGCCTTCCTGGCCCGGACCACGCCCCATCAGTTGGGCATCTGCGATGTGCTGGCGGCGGCCCAACTGACCGATACCATGCCGCGCCACTTGACCCTGTACGGCATCGAGCCCAAGCAACTCGATGTCGGCATCGGCCTGTCGCCCGAAGTACGGGCCGGAATGGAAAAAACGATCCGTGCAGTTGTTGAACAACTTCGTCACTATGGATATGAGGTGAAACGCAATGGAATCGAATCCGCACATTAAGATGTGGACGCCGGCGACCATCATCATGGTCGTCCTGATCGTTCTTGGCGGGGCTGTTGCCGGCTATCGAATGCTGTTCGGGCTGGGGGCGGCCACCAACATGAACGATGGCTATCCCTGGGGTTTCTGGTTGGGGCTTGACGTCCTCGGCGGCGTGGCGATGGCGGCCGGCGGCTTCATCATTGCCTGCGCCGTCTATCTGTTCAACTGGAAAAAATACTATCCCATCGTCCGACCGGCGATCCTGACCGCTTTTCTTGGCTACCTGATGGCGGTGGCGGCAATTTTTCTCGATATCGGCCATCCTTTCCGTCTGCCCCATCCGATGTTCATGTGGCAGTATCATTCGGTGATGTGGGTTGTGGCCATGCACGTCATCTTCTACACCGCCACCCTGGCCCTGGAATTCAGCCCCATGCTCCTGGAGCGGCTCGGCTGGCACAAGGCGCTTCGAATGGTCAACAAGGTCATGGTCGGCGCGGTTATCTTCGGCGTCATGCTCTCCACCCTCCACCAGTCGTCCTTGGGCGCGGTGTTCCTGATCGCTCCCTCGAAGATGTCGCCCCTGTGGTGGGACACCAAGATGCCCTTTCATTTCCTGGTCTCCGCCGTGGCGATGGGGCTTTCCATGGTCAGCTTCGAAACCATGCTGAGCTGCAAGTTCTTCAAGCACAAGGTGGACAACGAGATCTTTTACGGTCTGGCCCGGGGCAGTTTGATCGTGCTCAGCTTTTACCTGCTGCTCAAGCTCTACCAGTTGTTTGTGGTCGCCGGCCCCGGTTTGGCCTTCAACGGTTCGGTGGAAGGCAACATGTATCTCCTCGAAATGCTGATCGGGGTGATCCTGCCGATCATTCTCCTCAGTTTCAAAAAGAATCGCACCAACGTCAAGACCATCTTTTCGGTGAACATGATCGTCATCGCCGGTGTGCTGCTCAACCGGATGAACGTCTGCGTGTTCAGCATGGAGAGCTTCAACACCTGGAAGGGATTCGCGTACTTCCCGTCCTGGATGGAGTTTTTTGTCTCCCTGGGCATCATTGCCTTGGGAGTATTTCTCTTCAAGATGTCGGCAAAGCACCTGCCGCTTTTTTCCCACTGAGAGCGGATCGGCCGTTTGGCGGCGTTTCCGAGGTCGATGCGTGCTCTTGAGCCCGTGCAGAAGGATTCTGGACGATTCTGCTGCACGGGTTTTTTTCTGAGCAGGA
>JAUWAH010000409.1 GCA_030602145.1 Desulfobulbus sp. | reverse complement strand
ACAGGGGTAGACCGACATCGTCGTGGTCGACGATTTCACCGACGGCACCAAGTTCGTCAACATCGTCGAGGCCGAAATCGCCGATTACTGGGATAAGGAAGAATTCCTCGCTCGATTGAGGCAACGGGACCCCGTCATGGCAAAGGTGGAAGCCATAATCCACCAGGGCGCCTGCTCCGCCACCACGGAATGGAACGGCCGCCTGGTCATTGACAACAATTACGAGTATTCGAAGGCCATCCTCCACACTTGTCTTGAGCGGCACATATCCCTTATCTATGCATCAAGCGCAGCGGTGTACGGCGCCGGCAAGATCTTTGTCGAGGAGCCCCGCCACGAGGCGCCGTTGAATGTGTACGGCTATTCCAAGACCCTGTTCGACCGGTATGCGCGCCGGTTGATGGCCTCGGCGCGGAGTCAGGTCGTCGGGCTGCGCTATTTCAATGTCTATGGTCCCCGCGAGCAGCATAAGGGCGACATGGCCTCCGTGGCCTATCATCTGCACAGCCAACTGCAAACCGGCGAGGAGATCCGTCTGTTTACAGGCTGCGACGGGTATGGTCCCGGCGAGCAGAAACGAGACTTCATCCATGTGGACGACGTGGTCGATGTCGTGCTCTGGTTGCTCGACCATCCGGGCGTATCCGGCCTGTTCAACGTCGGCACCGGCAGAAGCCAGAGCTTCAACGAGGTTGCCGGGGCGGTTCTGAAGGCTCACGGCCGTGGCCGCATCCGCTACATCCCCTTTCCCGACCACCTGCGGGGGCGCTACCAGAGTTTCACCGAGGCCGATCTGACCCGTTTGCGCTCGGCGGGTTACCCGGGGAGCTTTCGCGATGTCGAATCGGGGGTCGGCGACTACATGCGGTGGCTGGCAAGGACGGCGACCAGCGACGGCGCCCTGGGGCAGGGCGGTTGAAACCCACGCTCAGGTTCTTGCCAATCCTTGCCGGCGCATGGACCGGCGGCTGGGGTTCCCAGGCCCGACTCTTGCTGTTCAGTACCCGTTGAAGGCGGCCATCTGTTCCCTGGTTTTCCTGACCTTGGTGCGGACCGGGTCGTCTGGGAGGGGATAGCCGAGGCTGATGAGCAGGCCGATGCGTTTGTGGTTCGGTATGCCGAGCAGGGCGCGGACCTTCGGTTCATCGAACCAGCCGAGCATGCAGGTGCCCAACCCCAGTTCCGTTGCCTGCAGGCAGAAGTGGGCGGCGGCGATGCCGATGTCGATCAGGGGAAAATCGCGGTCCTTCAAGGCCGCGCCGATCTGGGTGATGAGCCTGGGCCGTTCGATGACCAGCACTGCCAGCACCGGTGCCCGGGGCACGAAGCTGTTGAAGGAGACCAGGGAACTGAAGGTGGCCGCCGCCACCCGGTCCTTGAGCTGCGGCTCGGTGACCAGGATGAGTTTCCAGGGTTGCGAGTTGGAGGCGGAGGGGGCCAGCCGGACGGCCTCGATCAGCCGGTTCAGTTTATCCGCTTCGACCGGACGGTCGTCGTACCGGCGCACGCTCTGCCTGCGGGTGATCAGATCGGAAAATTCCATGGGCCTCCTGGCAAAGAAAAAGGGATGACGATCGGTCCGCTGGACCGAAGTGTATCCGCCTGAGCATACCAAAGGACGGCGGCGGCGAACATCGGTTTTCTTGTCGGTCGGCAGGCCGGGGAGCTTGCCGCTGTGGACAAACCCTTCGGGAAATTGCTGCCGCCCGTCGGGATGTGTGGTAGCATGCCGGCACCATCGACCGAGACGGCCATCGGTCATCCGCCGACGGCCGCATCGCCAACCGCCATGCCACAGGAGGGGACACCGATGAAACAGATGGGCGAGATGCTCCGAACCCGGACGCCGTTTTCGGAGATCGTCATGGGCAACACAGCCCTGGTCCGGGCAATGATCGAGGCCGGCACCCGGGTGGTAACCTCTTACCCGGGATCGCCCACTCCGGAGATCGCCGCGGCCATCCAGTCGATCCCGGCCGGCGAGCGGCCTTTTTACTTCGAATTCTCCACCAACGAAAAGGTGGCTGCCGAGGTAGCCTTCGGGGCCTCGATCAACGGTCACCTGGCCACGGTCTTCTTCAAGAGCGTCGGCCTCAACGTGGCGGCCGATGCCTTTGTCCAGTTCAGCCTGATGCACTGCATCGGCGGGCTGGTGATTGTGCTCGGCGACGATCCCGGCGCCAACTCCTCCCAGAACGAACAGGACAACCGCCACTATGCCCGGATGAGCTACACGCCGATCCTGGAGCCGGCCAGCCCCACCGAGGTCTATGCTTACTACAAGGAGGCCGCCGAACTGTCGCGGACCATGGCCCGGCCGATCCTTCTCCGGCTCACCACCCATGTCTGCCACGCCAAGGAACGGGTTGCCTTCGCCGGCTGGGAGGCGCCGGCCGCCATCGACAACACGCCGCGCTTCGACCCGGCCAACGGCCCCTACATTCCCCTGGTGGCCAAGGTGTTTCCGCGCAAGCGCGAGGCCCTGGAGGGACTGCGGCAGGTGGAACGGTGGGTGGACGAACGCGGCCTCCATCGGGTGGTCGGCAACGGCAGCCGCCGCGGCCTGATCACCTCGGGCATGGTTGTGCTCTCGACCCTGGATGTGCTGGAAGGCGTGGACGCACCACCGGACATCCTCAAGCTGGCCATGGTCTACCCGCTGCCCGAGCGGGCGATCATCGATTTCCTCGGCGGCCATGACGAGGTGAAGATTCTTGAGGAACTTGACGACACCCTGGAAAAGGAGATCAAGGCCCTGGCCTTCGATCGCGGCCTGACCACCCGCATCCTGGGCAAGGCCGATGCCGAGGACTGGATCGGCGAGTACACGCCCGACAAGGTGCGGGACATCCTCCATCGCACCTGGCCCGACCTGGTGGCGGCAAGAATCCCGCCGGCCCCCGAGACCCTGGTGCCGGTGCCGTTGCGGCCGGCGCAGATGTGTCCCGGCTGCGGCCATCGCAGCGCCTTCCACGCCATCAATCAGGCCCTGCCCGAGGGCGCCGCCCTCACCGTGGCCGACATCGGCTGTCACACCCTGGGCTTTCAGGAACCCTACCGGATGGGCGAGGTCCTGCTCTGCATGGGCGCTTCCACCGG
>JAUWAH010000061.1 GCA_030602145.1 Desulfobulbus sp. | reverse complement strand
ACCTGCTCGAACAGGACCTGATCGTCCATTCCGACCGCTACCGGGCTCTCTGCCTCCAGGCCGTAGCCGGCACGCACCCGGCCGGTAACGTTTCGGGAAAGTCCGGTACGCCGCCAAACATCCCCGCCGACCTTGGCCCGGGTCTCGGAGCAACAGCATCAGCACCGCCGGCAGGGATCGTCCGGAAAGCGGGGACCTGAACCCAACAGGAGCCATTGGTAAAGGATTCCATCGATTTCACATCCGTGCAAAACTTGATGACCGAACACTTCACAACAGATCGGCAAAACAGCCTTGTTGCCAAACCACCGCCCAGGGACTGCGCGACACAGAAAACGAACATGGCCTCCACCTGCCTCCGGCACATGCCAAGCAACGGCTCGTACATGATTCGCGAGGTCCGGGCGGAGGGAGAACTCGGGCTCCGGATCCGTGAACTTGGCCTGGTACCCGGCGTCCGTTTGACCATCCTAGGCCGGGCGCCTCTTCGAGATCCGGTGGCGATCCGGGTCCGCGATTACACCCTGACCCTGCGGAACAGCGAGGCCGATCATATTTTTGTCGACCACATCGATGACGACAGCCTCAAAGGCCAACATGACTAACCTGCTGGTGGGATTGGCCGGCAACCCCAATTCCGGCAAGACAACCCTGTTCAACGTCCTGACCGGCGCGCGGCAGCGGGTCGGCAACTTTCCAGGCGTCACCGTGGCCCGCCATGAGGGCACGGTCATCCACCGGGACGCCACCGTCAACCTGGTCGACCTGCCCGGCATTTATTCCCTGTCCGCCTTTTCGGAGGAGGAAGTGGTGGCCCGGACCTTCATTGTCGACGAAAAGCCGCACCTGCTGGTTGATATCGCTGATGCGACCGCGCTTGAACGGAGCCTGTACCTGTTTGTGCAATTGCGTGAACTCGGCCTGCGAACCGTTTTGGTGGTGAACATGATCGACGAGTTGCATCGCTCCGGGCGAAGACTCGACGGTGACAGGCTTTCTGCTCTCCTGGGCGTGCCCGTCGTCCAGACCGTGGCTCGCCGGGCAAGAGGGGTTGATCGGGTGCTCGATGCCGTCGTCCGCGCGGCCCGTGAGGAACAGCCACCGCTTGTCCTCTCCTACGGCGCGGAACTGGGTTGCATGATCGGGGAGCTTGCCCGTAAAATTGAGCGGGCCGATTTCCTCGGCCAGCATTACCCCCCTCGGGTGACGGCCATCAAATACCTGGAAGAAGATGGGATGATACAGGCGCAGGGGCGGCTGGAAAACCAGCAACTGAGCATGGAGATCGAGGAACAGGCCAGGCAGTATTCCCTCCGCTGCCGGGACGCCTTCGGAGAATCCGCCGCCGCCCTGATCACCGACTACCGCTACGGCTATATCGGTTCAATCCTCGGCCAGGGCGTTCTTTCCATGGACACCCATCTCCGGCGCCGCAATCTCACCGATGCCATCGACCGGGTGCTCACCCATTGGCTGGCCGGGCCGGCGATCATGCTGGCCGTGCTCTACGCGGTGTTCTGGATCACCATTTCCCTCGGCGCAACCCCGATGGGCTGGATCGAGTCGCTGTTCGGCATCCTGGCCGATATCGGTCGGGAGTATGTGCCGGCCGGACTCCTCCAGTCCCTGCTGGTGTCGGGGGTGATCGACGGCGCCGGCGCGGTGCTCGGCTTCGTCCCCCTGATCGCACTCATGTTCCTGGCGGTCTCCTTTCTTGAAGATTCAGGTTACATGGCCAGGATGGCCTTCATGCTCGACCGGGTGTTCAGGGTGTTCGGCCTGCACGGCTATTCGATCATGGCCTTCATCGTCTCCGGCGGCATCGGCGGCGGCTGCGCGGTGCCGGGGGTGATGGCGGCGAGGAATCTGCGCAGTCCCAGGGAAAAGATCGCCACCATCCTTACTGCCCCGTTCTTGAGCTGCGGCGCCAAGGTCCCGGTATTCACGGTCCTGGCGGCGGCCTTTTTCCCCGGAAGCGTCACCGAAACCCTGTTCTGGACGACCCTCGCGTCATGGGGTTTTGTGTTCCTTGCCGCCAAGGTGCTGCGCACCACCATCCTTGCCGGACCGTCCACGCCGTTTCTGATGGAACTGCCCCCCTACAGGCTGCCCACCTGCAAGGGGCTCCTGCTCCACGCTTGGGAACGGGTGTGGCAGTACATACGCAAAGCCGGCACGCTGATCCTGGCGGTGTCGATCCTGCTGTGGACGGCCATGACCTTTCCCGAGTTGCCCGAGCATCGGCACCACCATTGGGACAACCTTGCCGAAGCGGTGCAGGCCCGCCAAGATTTCAGCGAGGGACAAAAAAAAGCCGAGCTGGTCGCCCTGGAGGCGGACCGGACCGAGGAAGCCATCCGCCACTCGCTTGCCGGCCGGATCGGGCAGGCCCTTGAGCCGGTCAGCTCCCTGGCTGGATTCGACTGGCGGACCAACATCGCCCTGGTGGGCGGCCTGGCAGCCAAGGAGGTGATCGTCTCCACCCTTGGCACGGCCTATTCGCTGGGAGATATCGATCCGGAAAACCCGGAGATGCTGTCGCAGCGGCTGACGCAAAACCCCGGGTTTACCCAGATTACCGCCGTTTCCCTCATCCTGTTTGCCATGCTGTACGCTCCCTGTTTTGTCACCGTCATCGCCATCGGCCGCGAGATCGGCCTCCGTTGGGCGGTCTTTTCCATCGCGTTCAACACTGTCTTCGCCTATCTCATTGCCGTACTGTTCTACCAGACCGCCACGGCACTGAGCAGAATGACCTAGACCGAAGACGAGGTGCATGGACCATGTCGATCACAGCCCGATTGAGCCTGATTCTGCTGCTGATCATCGTTCTGCCGACGGCGGCGGCCACCCTGCTGCTGGAGTGCGGCCACTGCCAGGAGGCGCTGACCCTGGCGATCCTCTGGCTGGTCACCGTGCTGGTGCTGCTGGTGCCCGGTGCGCGGTGCATCGCCTACTTCATTGTCAGCCGCGACCTGAAGCAGATCAACCGGATGTGCCGCAGCATGCGCGATGGCGAGTGCACCGGAGCCTTTGTCCTGCCTCTGGAACACGAGGACGAGCATGAACTGATCCGCCTGAAGCGGCACATGAACTGGATGCTCCATGCGGTCGCCTCGCGCGAGCAGCGGTTGCAAAGCTGTCTGCACAACGTCATGCGCAACAAGCAGGAGTACCAGCGCCGCTCGACGGTGGATGCCCTGACCGGGGTGTTCAACCGCGGCTATTTCGAGGAGATGCTTGGCCGCTATCTGGACGATGCCCGCAGACATCAAACATCCATAGCCCTGATTCTGATCGATTGCGACGGATTCAAGCAGATCAACGACACCCGCGGCCACCAGGTGGGAGATGAACTGCTGCGCCTGCTGGGCGCCATCCTGAAGAATGCGGTCCGGGAAGAGACCGATCTGCCGTTTCGCTACGGCGGGGACGAATTCGGCGTCCTGCTCGGCGGCATCGAGGAGAACCGCTTGGACGAAATCGCCGAAACCGTCCGCGGCCAATTCGAGCGGGACAATGGATACAGCGCCACCCTCTCCCTGGGCGTGGCCTTCTGCGACGGCAGCTGCAACGGCTATCCCGAGGAAGGCGAGTTCAAACGCCTGGCCGACGAGGCGCTCTACCGGTCAAAACATCAGGGCAAGAATCGTATCCACCTGAAAAAATGCGACAAATGTGGCGACAAACCGAACCTCGACAGTGGACACGATCGCTGAGCCGGCGGCGAGCCATCGGGCATCCGCCCCGACCCTCCGCGCACCCTTCCCTGTTTTTTTTGATGTTCTCGTAAAAAGTCGATTTCTGTCATTTCGAGGAGTGCAGCGACGAAAAATCTCTCAATTATTTCGGAGATTTCTCGCTACGCTTGAATTGACAGAATGGCCGTTTTCCGACTTTTTACCAATGCATCTTTTTTGTATTTCCTAATACTTTTTGCTTCTATAAAAAATAACAAGATGCTTTAATATGCCATAAAGCCCTTGATACTCAACCCATTCCCGACGTTCGGGATCGTGCCCAGCCCTCCGGACCCAGCCATGCCCCGCCTAGAAGACATCGATTTCCACCTGTTCATTGAAAGCATGCTCCGCACCATCGAACTCAAGGATGTGTACACCGCCGGCCACTCCCGGCGGGTGTCGGAAATAGCCGAACAGCTGTGCCTGGAATGCGGCATGTCCGAAGATGACTGCGAATATCTGCATGTGGTCGGCCACGTGCACGATATCGGCAAGATCGGCATCGCCGACGGGGTCCTCATGAAGTCGGGCAAACTGACCGCCGCGGAATACCTGCTGATCCAGCAGCATACCGTGATCGGGGCCTCCATCTTCGAGAACCTGCCCGGCCTGGACCGCATGGCCGACATCATCCGCCACCACCACGAACGGTTCGACGGCAAGGGCTACCCGGACGGACTCAATGGCGAAGCCATTCCCCTGGAGTCGGCGATCATTGCCGTGGCCGACTCCTTCGACGCCATGACCACCTACCGGCCCTACAAGGCGGCCCTGACCCTGGAACAGGCCCACGGCGAAATCCGCCGCAACCGCGGCACCCAGTTTCACCCCGACGTCTGCGATCTCTTTCTCGGCCTGCTCGAGCGCCACCCGGACGGCCTGCATGACCTGCCCTGCCGGTCCAATGCAACGCTCCTTCGGCAGGCGCCCGACGATTGCATCCATGCCGCCTCCGTCTTCGGTCCGCCACGCCGCCCCGGGCCAGCCCCGTCGCCGGCCCCATTGTTTACCGATGCACGCGCCGACGGAGGAACGATCCCCGATTCCGGCCGGTACCGCCATGTCGCAAACGGCTCCAGCCTCGGACAGCCTTGAGACCCACCGGCAGGATGATCAAAAAAAAACGCGGCCAACCTTCATTTTTTTCAAAAAGTGTGATCCGGATCACAGCAAGGTTTGCCGATTTGGTGTAGAGTGTCGGAGTTTTTAGTTGTAACTAATCAAATAATGAAAAACTAAACAAGCCGGCACGGAGCCGGAGGGTGACCCAAGGATGATCCGGGAATGCCGACATCGGTTTCTTTGCCGCATTGTTGCATTCCATGCTTGACAACACGGCCAGAGTTTGAGTATTCAAACTAAATATGAATCGTCTAACTATTCTCACCCTCACAAAACCTGATGATCTCGTAAAAAGTCGATTTCTGTCATTTCGAGGAGCGCAGCGACGAGAAATCTCTCAATTATTTCGGAGATTTTTCGCTACGCTCGAAATGACAAAATGGCCGTTTCCCGACTTTTTACCAATGCATCAAACCTGCCGAAACAACCCGACGCGCTGCGCCACATCTCTGTTTTGCTGCGCACCGGGTCCGGTTTTCCCGGTTTTGACGAAGCGGCGGATTCTTGAGCCTTTGACCGTACAAGGACGACACCATGCGCACCCGAGCAGATCACCCCGTGTTCAACAAGGATATCGACGCCCTCATGCAAGGCCGGGATGAATACGTCGACGACCGCGATCCCGCTGCCCTGGCCCGGGCCTGTTTTGCCAGCGAAGGCGGCGATGTCCTGGGGGAGGGATTCCCGCGCAAGCTGGCCGTCCATGCCGGCTTCGGCGGGCGACCTCTGGCTGCGGACAAGGTCGGAGAGCACATGGCCCGCATGCTGAACATCCCGCGCGCCGGCAAGACCGCCGCCTATGTGCATGTGCCCTTCTGCGAGTCCCATTGCCTGTACTGCGCCTTCTTCACCAAAGGGTACGAGCGGAAGGAGAGCGCACGCTATGCCGACGCGCTGCAGCGCGAACTGGACCTCTGGAGCCGGACGCCGCTGGTCCGCTCCGGTCCCGTGCACTGTGTCTATTTCGGCGGCGGCACGCCCACTGCCCTGGAGGCCACGGACCTGGCCAGGATGATCGGTGCGGTGCGCGAAACCTTGCCGCTGGCCAACGATTGCGAAATCACCGTCGAGGGCCGCATCCACAACTTCGGGCCGGACAAGATGGAAGCCTGCCTGGACGCGGGGGCAAACCGCTTCTCCATCGGCGTGCAGACCTTCGACACCGCCCTGCGCCGCAGCATGGGCCGGATAGCCGGCCGCGAGGAGATCCTCGACGCCCTGCGCAGGCTGATCGCCTTCGGTCAGGCGGCTGTGGTCATCGACCTCATCTACGGATTTCCCGGCCAGGACATGGAACTGTGGCAACGGGACCTGGAGACGGTCCTGGAACTCGAACTCGACGGCGTCGACCTCTACCAGTTGAACACCTTCACCAACACCCCCCTGCACCGGGCCATCGAACATGGCACCCTGCCGCGCCTGGCGGACACCGGTGCCCAGGGCCGGATGTACGCCGAGGGCTCACGGGTCCTCGACGAAGCCCGCTGGCGCCGTCTCTCCTCCAGCCACTGGGGCCGCACCACCCGCGAACGCAACCTCTACAACCACATGGTCAAGGGGCCGGCCCACTGTCTGGGCTTCGGGCCGGGCGCCGGCGGCACCCTGCACGACAGCTCCTATTTCGTGCGCCGCGACTATGCCGGCTGGCTGGAGGAGATCGGCCGGGGCCGCAAGCCGGTGGCCACCCTGATGCTCGCCCCGGAGCGTGCGGTGCTGGCCAAGTCCCTGGCCCAGGCCTTCGACGTCGGCCGGATCAATCTGGCCCGTCTGGGCCGGACCCTGTCCCTGCCCCTGGCCGGCCTGGCCGGTCCGGTCACCGAACAGTGGGCCCGGGCCGGGCTGCTGCGGATCGACGGCGAATGGCTGGACCTGACCGTGGCCGGTCACTTCTGGCAAGTGACCATGGCCCAGTTGCTCATCACCTTTTTCAACCGGACTTTTCAGGAGGACTATACGTCGTGAAAACCCAGAAGCGATCCATCTCATGGGGGCTGCGTGCTGTGATGTCGGCCATGGTGCTGACCGGAATGCTGCCGCCCGAAACCGCCGCTGCCCAGGAAGTGCGAACCAAGGAGGTGGTCTTCACCGCCACCCGCACGGAACACGAACTGCACGATGTGGTTTCGTCGGCGGCGGTGGTCGGGGCCGAGAAACTCAAGGAGACCCCCGCCGCGACCATCGCCGACGCCCTCCAGGACGTGCCGGGCGTCGAGGTCTTCGACCAGTCGGTGCCCGGAGCCAAACGGGTCCAGATCCGTGGCGAGAGCGGCGCCCGGGTGCTGGTCCTCATCGACGGCCAGAAGGTTTCGGAACAGAAATCCATGGACGGCGCCGCCATCCTCATCGACCCCAACCGCATCGAACGCATCGAGGTCGTCAAGGGTCCGGCTTCCATCCTCTACGGGTCCGAGGCCATCGGCGGCGTGGTCAACATCATCACCAAGAAGGGCGGCGACAAGCCCATCGGCGTCGAGACCAGCCTGGCCTTCGACTCCTCCACCGACGGCTTCACTGAATACCTGTCGGTGTTCGGCGGCCACAACGGCTTCAGCTACCGCGTCTCCGGGGTCTACAGTGACCAGGATGATCGCCGCACCCCGGACGGCACCATTGACGACAGCTCGTACATGAGCCGCGACCTGAGCATCTTCCTGGGCTACGACGCCGCCAAAACCTCCTTCGGCCTGGGCTATGAGGAGTACTGGAGCAACGTCAACTCCGCGACCCCGCCGGGCACCACCGGCGGCACCCTCTACAACTTCGACCTGGACCTGCCCCTGTGGGAACGCAAAAAATTCAGCGGCTTCGCCGAGGCGCGCGACCTCACCCCCTACCTGTCGCGGCTGCGCCTGGACATGTTCCAGCAGGACGTGAACAAGGAGCTGATCAACATCATCGGCGTCAAGCCCACCACGATCATGACCATCGACCAGGACCAGCGGACCCGCAACGAGCAGCGAAGCTGGGGAGGCACCCTGCAGGCCGACCTGCTGCCCCACACCGATCACCACGTTATCGTCGGCTACGATCTCAACATCGATGACCTCGACGCCGTCACCGACATCGAGCAGACCGTGACCCGCACCAGGCCCAGGTTGACGACGACCAGGACCACCTCCAGCTTCGACTACGACGCCGACGCGGCCAGCCACGCCATCTACCTGCAGGACGAATGGACCCTGCCCGCCGACTTCGCCCTGACCCTGGGGGCGCGCCAGACCTGGGTCCGGACCGAGCTGTCGGAGACCAACAACCCGACCCTGAACACGGAAAGCCGCTCCGACTCCCACCCGGTGTTCAGCGCCGGCCTGACCTGGCAGGGGCTGGAACATACCACCCTGCGCACCCTCTTCTCCCAGGGCTACCGTTTCCCCAACCTGCAGCAGCTCTATATCGGCACGGTGCACGGCGGCGCGGATCCGACCTTTCCCAATCCGGACCTGGACCCCGAGACCTCCAACAACTTCGAGGCCGGGGTGCGCTACGACAACGGCCGCTTCAACCTGGACCTGGCCCTGTTCCTGTCCCAGGCCGAGGACTACATCACCACCCGGGCCGTGACCGGCGGCCGGCAGTTCACCAACGTCGAGGAGGCCGACACCCACGGCGCCGAACTGTCCCTGGGCTACACCGTCAAACCACTCAACCTGACGCCCTACGCCAGCGCCACCTGGCTCAAGCGACGCTTTGAGACCGGCACCTTCAAGACCTGGGATACGGGCCATCCGGAACTCATTAGCCGGTTCGGGGTACGCTACGACCGCGACCTGGCCGACCATGGCCTGGGGATCTTCACCGACCTCTTTGTCCGGGCCGCCACCGAGGCCGACGAAGAGTACAGCGACGGCACCTCAGAACACCACGAAGCCTGGCAGACCCTCAACCTGGCGGTGGGGGCGAAGTTCGGGGCCCAGCGCCAGCAGTACCTGACCCTGAACGTGCTGAACATCCTGGATCAGTCCTACACGACCGCCTCCGATTCCCTGGAATCGCCCGGCCTCCACGCGGTGGTCAAGCTTGGCCTGACGTTCTAGCCGAATCCGACGGACGCCGGGTGGGCCGGCGTCCGCACCTCAAGCCCCGAACGTGGCGACATGAACACACAAACCGAACCTCCCCGACACTACTGGCAGGTCCGCGAACTGGTCACCATCGGCGTCTTCGCGGCCCTGATCAAGGTATCGAGCATCCTGGTGGCCCTGGTCGGCGGCGGCATGAACCCCCTGACC
>JAUWAH010000328.1 GCA_030602145.1 Desulfobulbus sp. | reverse complement strand
GCCTGCTGGGCGACGGTTGCCCGGAGTCGGTGGAAATCCCCTTCCCCGACGGCTCCCGCCACCGTTTCGCCCTCTGCCGGTGTCACGGTGGCCCCGGGGAGGCCATGGCCTCGGTGGTCAAGGACGCGGGCGACGATCCGGACGTCACCAACGGCGCCGAGATCGGCGCCGAGGTCCGCTGGCTCGATGGCCGGCCAGCCGGGGAGCGGATCGTGCTGATCAACGGGCCCGGGGTCGGCCTGGTCACCAAACCGGGCCTGCCGGTGCCGGTGGGCGAGCCGGCCATCAATCCGGTGCCCCGGCGGATGATCCGGGCGGCGGTGGCCGAGGCCCTGGCAGGATCGGGACGGGAGGACGACGGCCTGGAGGCTCGGATCTTCGTCCGCGACGGCGAGGCCCTGGCCGAGAAGACCCTCAACCGGCGGCTGGGGGTGATCGGCGGCCTGTCGATCCTCGGCACCACCGGCATCGTCCGGCCGGTGTCCGCCAAGGCCTGGACCGACACCATCGAGACCTCGATGCAGGTGGCCCGCGCCGTCGGCCTCACCGAGGCGATCCTGGCCACCGGCCGCACCTCGGAGGCCATGGTCCAGGGTTTCCTGCGGCTCCCCGAGGAGGCCCAGGTGATGATGGGCGATTACCTCTGCTACGCCCTGGAAGCCGGGCGACGGCACGGGTTTTCCCGTCTCCACCTGGCGGCGATGTGGGCCAAGCTGGTCAAGGCGGCCCTGGCCGTGCCCCAGACCCATGTGCGCAACGGCGCCCTGGAAACCCGCCAGGCCGCCGATCTGCTGGCCGGGTTGGGGTTGGACATGGCCACCGTCGCCACCTTTCGCACCGCCAACACGGCCCGGGAGATCTACGACCGGCTCAGAGCCCTGCACCGCCAGGACCTGATCGCCGCAGTCTGCCGCCGGGCCAAGGCCCAGGCCGAAGCCTGGTCCGGCCTGCCGGTACGGGTCTATCTGGTCACCTCGGAGGAGGGCGTGGTCCATGTCACGGATTGAACTGATCGGCATCAGCGGCCAGTCCCTCAGCCCGGAACAGTGGCCGCTGCTGCGCCGCTGCAAGGCCCTGGTCGTCTCCCGCCGCCACCGGCCCCTGGTGGGTGACCTGCCCCTGCCGCTGATCGACATCGCCCCGGTCGACGCCATGCTCGCCCGGCTCGAAGAGGCCCTGACCACGGGCGACGTGGCGGTGCTGGCCAGCGGCGACCCCCTGTTCTTCGGCATCGGCCGCACCCTGATCGACCGGTTCGGCGCCGGGCGGATCACGGTCCACCCGGCCCTCTCGGCGGTGCAACTGGCCTGCGCCCGTTTCCGCCTCCCCTGGGACGACCTGACCCTGATGAGTCTGCACGGCCGGACCGGAGCACATCTGCCCGGCCGCCTCCTCCGCCACGCCAAGGTCATGCTGTTCACCGACGGCCGCACCAGCCCCGACCGGGTGGCCGAAGACATCCTGGCTGCGCTCACCGGCTGCGGGGACCAAGAACGCATCGGGGCCATCCGCATCCGGGTGGCCGAAAACCTGGGCCTGGCCGACGAGCGATTGACCAGCGGCAGCCTGGCGGAGATCGCCTCCGGCACCTTCGGCCCCCTCAACATGATGCTGATCGAGCAGCCGGACCGGCCGGCCTCGCCCCCTTTCGGACTCGGGGAAGATGAAATCGTCCACTCCCGCGGCCTGATCACCAAGGACGAGGTCCGCGCCGCCACCCTGCACCGGCTGCGCTTGCCCGCCGAAGGGGTGTTCTGGGACATCGGCGGCGGCTCGGGTTCGGTCTCCGTGGAGGCGGCCCGTCTCTGTCCGGACCTGGCCATCCATACCATCGAGAAGAAACCGGAGGAGCAGGCCAACATCCGGGCCAATATCCGCCGCCACTCTGCCTACTCGATCCAACTGGTCGATGGCGAGGCTCCCGAGGCCCTGGCCGGATTGCCCGCCCCCGACCGGGTCTTCATCGGCGGCAGCGGCGGCCGGCTCGAGGCCATCATCGAGGCGGCGGCGGCACGGCTCGCCGACTCCGGCCGCATCGTGGTCAATGCCGTGCTCGATCGAACCGAAACCACCGCCCTGGCCTGCCTGACCCGGCTGGGGTTGCGGGTGACCGCCTCCACCCTGGCCGTGACCCGCCGCAATGCCGACGGCGCTTCGCACCCACTCAACCCAATTACCCTCATCACAGGCGACAAATGAAGAGCGACAATCCCACCTCGCGTCCCGGCCGGCTCTTTCTGGTCGGCGTCGGCCCCGGCGATCCGGAACTGATGACCTACAAGGCAGTGCGCATCCTTGGAGCCGCCAAGGTCTGGGCCGTGCCCACCGCCAGGGAGAACGGCGTCAGCAGCGCCCTGACCATCGCCGAGCAGATGGTGCCGGCCAACGGCCGCACCGTGCTGTCCCTCTGCTTTCCCATGAAAAAGGTCTTCCTCGGCCAGGAGACCGACGGCCAGTTGCTGACCGCCTGGCGCCGATCCGCCGACGAGGTGATCCACCATCTCGACCGGGGCGAGGATGTGGCCTTTCCCACCCTGGGCGACGCCACCCTCTACTCCACCGCCTTCTACCTGCTGGCCATGATCCAGGAGGTGCGGCCGGAGGTGGAGGTGACCGTGGTGCCCGGCATCACCGCCATGGCGGCCTGCGCCGCCTCCCAGTCGAGCCCGCTGGCCCTGGGCGACGACGTCCTGGCCGTGGTCCCGGCCGCCTTCGAGGACGACCGTCTGCGCAACATCCTCGCCACCCTGGACGCGGTGGTGCTGATGAAGGTGCACCGACGGGTCGACGCCCTCATCGACCTGCTCGAAGAGATGGGGCTGGCCGACAGCGCCGTGCTCACCGAGCGGTCGGGGCTGCCGGGCGAGCAGGTCTACACCGACATCCGCGAGGCCAGGGGCCGGGCGCTGCACTACTTTTCCACCATGGTGATCCGCAAGAAAAAGGTACAGGTACGCAATGGAACAGCGACACTCGCCGCCTGAAGCGGCCCGTCATCCCGTGGTCTTTGTCGGTGCCGGTCCCGGCGACCCGGAACTGATCACCCTCAAGGGCCGCCGCCTGCTCGACCAAGCGGATCTGGTGGTCTATGCCGGCAGTCTGGTCAACCCCGCCCTGCTCGACGGCATTGCCGCCGCCTGCCACGACAGCGCCCCGCTCGACCTGGAGGCGATCATGACCCTGCTCGCCGAGGGATACCGCCAGGGATTGAAGACGGTGCGGCTGCACACCGGCGACCCGGCCATCTACGGCGCCATCCGCGAGCAGATGCAGTGGCTCGACCGGGCCGCCATCCCCTATGAGGTGGTGCCGGGGGTCAGTTCGGCCTTTGCCGCCGCCGCCGCCCTGAAGAAGGAGTTGACCGTGCCCGAGGTCACCCAGACGGTGATTTTCACCCGTCAGGCGGGCCGCACCCCGGTGCCGGAGCGCGAATCGCTCACCAACCTGGCCCGTGCCCAGGCCACCATGTGCATCTTCCTGAGCGTGTCGATGATCGGCCGGGTGGTCAATGACCTGCTGGCCGGGGGCTATCCGGCCGACACCCCGGTTGCCGTGGTCGAACGGGCCAGTTGGCCGGACGAGCAGATCGTCCGGGGCGTTCTGGCCGACATCACGGCCACCATCGAAGGATCAGGGATCAGAAAGACGGCCATGATCGTGGTCGGCCCGGCCCTGGCCGAGGACAGCCGGATCGTCTCCAAACTCTATGACGCCGGCTTCTCCCACGAATACCGCTGAGCCGCCCGCCGGCCGCCCGGCCGTGCTGGGACTGACCAGGGGCGGCTGCGCCCTGGGCCGGCGGCTGGCCCTGTCCCTGGACGGCGATTTCTTCGCCTGCAAGGGACGGCTGGCCGAGGTGATGGCCGAGGTCTGGGCCGGGTATCGGCAGATCGTCTGCATCATGGCCACCGGCATCGTGGTCCGCACCGTGGCCCCGCTGCTCGGCGGCAAGGACCGGGACC
>JAUWAH010000414.1 GCA_030602145.1 Desulfobulbus sp. | reverse complement strand
CCGGTGGTGGGCGGCAGGACGGCCCAGGCCGAATTCGAGATCCTCTGCGGCGTGCCGGCCTTCGAAGAGATGGGCGGGGTGGAGTTCAACAGCTTCACCGGTTCCCAGGCCTACTGTCTGCCTGGCAAATTGGGGCTGGTCGGCTACCAGACCATGGCCTCGAACGCCTTCAACCCGAGTTTTTTCAATACGCCCAGCGCATACAAAGGCATGGGGTTCGGCAAGGTGTACTTTCCCCGCGAGTATGTGAGCGGCAACCAAACTTATCTGAGCCGGGGCGATACCAGCGGCGAGATGGAATTCATGTTCGACGGCACCCTGTTTACCCAGAACCTCGACTTCATCACCCCTTTTCTCAAGGACAACGACGGACCGCCACTCTTCAATTACGTGATCTCCATCTACGGCCACTACCCCCACCTGATGAACCGGGAAAAACGGCCGCCGGTCCTGAAGATGATCTCCAACTTCAAGGACGAACAACTCGAGCGGGCCGCCAACCAGGTTTTTTATCGTTCCCAGGCGGTGGCCGAATATGTTAATCGGTTGATCGAACTCGATCCCAAGGGATTGATTATCGTGATGAGCGATCATCTGCCGCCTGGTCAGCATGGCCGCCGGAGCTTCCAAAAGCTTCGCTATCTCAATAACGCCGAAGGCAGCCTGCACATGAATCGGATCATGGTCGTCGACGAGGGCAAGGTCAGGAAGCCCGCCACCATGTTTCACTATGACATTCCGGCTTTCATCTTCAATGCCATCACCGACGGCGCTTACTGCAAGGTGCACGCCTGTGGTTTCACCCAAAACAAGTTGCTCGACGACCGCATGCAACGGCACGACGAATACATGCGGATCATGGCCCACGCCTCGAAATGAACCCGGTGGACGGCATGGAAACGATGAAGAAAAAACCGGTTTCGTCGGGTATTGCCCAACTCGACAACCTGCTCGGCGATCTCTATATCGGCGACAACGTCCTCTGGTACGAGGATGCCGGCAGTTTCTCGGCCGCCTTCTGCGTCCATTTCATCCGCGAATCACTTACCCATAAAAAACCGACCATCTACGTCACCTTTGACCGCTCGCCGAAAAATGTGGTCTCCTTTCTCGGCCCGCTGGCCGAGAGCCAGAATTTTACCATCCTTGACTGCTTCACCAACGGCAAGGGTGACCGCTCCGAGGTGTTCAACAAGTTTTATGAGAAGGACGGCGCCCAGTGGCCCTACCAGGTAATCCGGGTCAACGACCCCTCCAATCCCGGTCAGGTGGCGGAGGCGATCTACGGGTTGACGGGGCATCTCGCCGGCGACATCCGCTTCATCATGGACAGTCTCACCGGCATGCAGGACCTGTGGGGTGGCGAGGACCAGGCGATGAAATTCTATGCCCGCACCTGCCCCCGGCTCTACGAACTCGACACCATCGCCTACTGGATCGTCGAAAAAGGCGCTCACTCCAGCCGATTGAAGGCCAATATTAACAAGATCGCCCAGGTGGCCATCGATCTGGCGGTCAAGAACAGCAAGCCGGCCCTGAAGATCCTCAAGGCGGAGAAACGCCACTCCCGTTTTCTCAACGAACCACAATCCTTTCATTGCGAGGGAACCGAGATCGTCTTCGACCTGCCCAAGCCGCTGCCGGAACGGTTGGATCTGGGGGGAAAAGTCAGGATGATGCGCAAAAGGCAGGGATTAAGCCAAAAAGAGCTGGCCGAAAAGATCGGCGTTACCCCCAGTAGCATCTCCCAGGTCGAGAAAAACCTCATCTATCCCTCCATCCCGGCCTTGTTCCGCCTGGCCGAGAGTCTGGCCGTTGAAGTGGCCTATTTTTTCGAGGGGCTCACCACCGCGCAGCCGAAGTGCGTCTATCGTGGCAGCGATGCGAAGGGGATGGGGGTGGATGGGCCCGCCAAGGGAGCGGTGGAGGGGGTGCGGCTTTTACCCCCGGCTTTGCGTGAAGTCGGCGTCGAACCCTATCTTCTGACCATCGAGCCGGGCAAGAAGGTGGCCGGCCATTTTTTCAACCACAAGGGCGAGGAGATGGGGTACCTGCTGTCCGGAACACTGGCGATCTGGGTCAATGGCCAACGGCAGGAGGCCGGAGCCGGAGATCTCGTCTATCTGCATAAACAGACGCCGGAGCAGTGGGAGAATGACGGAGACATCGTCGTCCAACTGCTCTGGCTGAACATCCGTTAGCCCTTCACTTCCGGGCGGGTCGTGCCGCCCGGAAGTGAAGGGAGACTGCATCAGGCGCTCAGGATCTTCTTGGCGCTTTCATCCTTGGCATCGGTAATGTAGGTGATGCCCGTTTCCTTTGCGGTTTCCCGGTTGCCGGCGTAGAGGTCGTTGCGACTGAGCTTGTCGATTCGGAACTTCCGCGCTCCGGCCATCAACTGCTGCAGGCCGCAGGCCAGCTTGTCGGCCATGGTCCACATGGCGATGGCGCCGTAGGGGATGTTTTTCATCTCGCTCTTGCCCACCTTCTTCTCGACATCGTAATAGGAGGCAAAGATCTCTTCCGGAGTGCTGCCCATGGCGGCGATGGAGGCCGGCAGCTTGTCCCAGTTGCCGTTGAGCCGTTCGCGGCGGTCCGGATGGAGAGCGCCTTCGATATTGGCCCCCAGGAAGCCGGGGATCATGATGCCGCGACCCATGCAGATCAGCTTTGTGAACGGCGCGCCCAGGGCCAATCCCTTGAAAATGGCGTCTTCCAGGGCAAAGCCGCCGGCAAAGGAGAGGTCAACCACCCGTTTGCCCTGGGCGGCGAGGATGCTGGCGTACTCGTAGGCTTTGGCGTGGAGGTTGATCGAGGGCACACCCCAACTCTGCATCATGTTCCAGGGGCTCATGCCGGTGCCGCCGCCGGACCCGTCGATGGTCAGCAGGTCCAGACCGGCCTCGGAGGCGAACTTGATGGCCATGGCCAGTTCTTCCATGCCGTAGGAACCGGTTTTCAGCGAAATGCGCTTGAAGCCGATCTTGCGCAGGTACTCCACCGATTTCATGAAATCCTCGCGGACCAGGTCAACGGTGCTGAGG
>JAUWAH010000180.1 GCA_030602145.1 Desulfobulbus sp. | reverse complement strand
TTCGCCCTCGGACAGCTCGACGATCTCGGCGTCGAAGCCGTGCTTGTCGGCCCAGCGCAGGTACATGCGCAGCAGCATGCCCACCCAGTCCTGGGCCTCAGTACCGCCGGCGCCGGCATGGATGGTGAGGATGGCGTTGTTGCCGTCATGATCGCCGGAGAACATGCACTCCAGCTCCACCATGTCGATCCGCTGCCGCAGCCCGTCCAGGCTGGAGACGACTTCCCGGTAGGTCTCCTCGTCGTTCTCCTCGACCGCCATGTCCAGGAGCATGCCGGCATCGTCGAGATCGTTGTAGTTTTTTTCCCAGACGCCGATCAGGTCCTGCAACTGACCCAACTGGCGCTGGACCCGCTTGGCCTCGGCCTGATTATCCCAGAAGTTGGGGCTGACCGTCTGCCGCTCCAGCAGGGTAACCTGTTCACGCTTGCCATCTAAGTCAAAGATGCTCCTTGAGCACGTGCATCCGGCCCTTGAGACTGTCAAGCAATTGTCGTGATTCCGCTGATTCGGTTACATCGGCCATGATTGCACCTCACTGCACAAACAAAAAAGAAAACGAGCCGCCCGGAGGCCGGCCGCCGTGGGTTTTGGTTTCGAGGCCGGGGAATCTGCCCCCCTGCCCCTTCAACAAAAGCGACATACTAAACAGAAACGAACCACATCTCAAGGGGGAAAAGGCGGAGGGCGGTGCTGTTTGCTGGTGCCGGCGGGTTCGGCCCCGGCTGTCTGCCGCCGGCCGGAGGAGGGTTTGCTAGAGCTGGTCGCGCCGATGCCTGGTGATCAGCAGCAGGGGCAGCAGCAGGGCGCAGAGGGTGCCGAACCGGTGGCCGCCCCGCTGAAAGACCGTGGTCAGATCGAGCATCGGCACCCGTCCACCGCGCGCCGCCTCGACAAAGATGTCGGTTTGTCCGTCGATTCGGCCGAAAGGATCGACGAAGCCGCTGATGCCGGTGTTGGCAGCCCGGATCAGGGCCCGCTTGTTTTCCACCGCCCGGAACACCGCCATGGCCATGGATTGGTGCGGCGCACTCGACCGGCCGTACCAGGCGTCGTTGGTGATGTTGACCAGCAGGTTGGCCCCGTGGCCGACGCTCTCGCGGGCTATGTCGGGGAAAATCGACTCGTAGCAGATGAGCACGCCCAGCTTCATCAACCCCAGGACCAGCGGCTCCTTGTCCTGGCCCGGTGAAAAATCGTCGATATTGACCACCAGGGGCTGGAGAAAGGGCAAAAACCGGCGCAGGGGCACGTACTCGCCGAAGGGGACAAGATGCTGCTTGGCGTACTGGCCGCCGACCCGGCCACCGGGACCGATCAGGAGAGCACCGTTGAAGTAGCGGACCCGGTCCGGTCCGTCCGCCTGCGGCACAAGGGTGAACAGGGGCGCGCCGGTCAGCAGCCAGGTATTCTGTTCGGTGGCGAAGACGTTCACCCGTTCGACCAGGGGATCTCTTTGCGGATAGAACGGCAGGGCTGTTTCCGGCCAGATCACCAACTCGATGTCCGTGGAATCGACCACCTGCCGCGAGAGGTGCACATACCGGTCGACCGTCGCCACCTTGGCGGCCGGCGACCATTTGATCGCCTGGTCGATATTGCCCTGAGCCACCGCCACCCCGGCGCGGACGGCACGGTTGGCGAGCGAATCGGCCGCCTGATAGCGGACCTGTGAATAGCCGCCGACAAAAACGAGCAGAATCATGGCCGCCAGCAGCAGGCGGCGCTCAAGACGGAGATTCCAGCGGACGATGCGACGCTGCCGGTCGAGGATGGCCACCACCAGGCCATTGGCCAGCACCAGGCTGAAGGTGATCAGGTGATGGCCGCCGAGATCGGCAGCCTGGATCAGTCCGGGCTGGCCGAAGAGACCATAACCCAGATCCATCCAGGGAAATCCGGTCAGCAGCGTGGCGCGAACCGCATCGAGCCCGACCCAGATCACCGGCGCGCACCAGACCAGGGTGGCCACCGAGCGTTCCTGGTGCCAGAAGCGGCCGGCAATCCGGCTGAGCAGCCAGCAGAACAGCGCCGAATAACAGGCCATGTAGGCCGCCAGCAGCAGCAGGGCAGGCACCGACAGCCAGAGCGGCAGGCCGCCATAACGCCCCAGGACAATCAATATCCAGTACAGCAGCGCCAGATGGTAAACGAGACCGAAGACAAAGCCGGCCAGGGCACTCCGGCCGGGCCGGGCATGCAGGGTGAACAGGAGGAGCGGGACCAGGGCGCCGAACAGCAGCGGCCACCAGCCAACCCGGCCGGGCATGGCCAGGGCGAGCAGCACTGCGGAGCCGAGGGCGGCCGCCAGCAGGGCCAAGGCGCCGTCAGCTTTGCGGCTGGGTGTCATCGTTGCGGACTATACGCACGCTTTTGATCCGACGGGGATCGGCGCCGAGCACCTTGAAGGACAGGCCGGCCTCCTGGACCACCACGCCGGACTGGGGCACCTTGCCCAGCCGGTGGATGATGAATCCGCCCACCGATTCGTAAGGCCCCTCGGGCAGGCTCACCCGGAAATGGGCCTCCACCTCCTCGATGTCGATCTTGGCGTCGACGATCACCGTCCGTTCGTCGACCACCCGCAGTTCGCTGTCCTCGTCGTCGTGCTCGTCGTCGATCTCGCCGACGATCTCCTCGATGACATCCTCCAGGGTCACCAGGCCGCGGACGCCGCCGAACTCATCAACCACGATGACCATGTGGATCTTTTTCGACTGGAACTCACGCAGCAGTTCGGTGATCGGCTTGGATTCCGGAATGAAGGTGGCCGGGTTGAGGAATTCCTTGAGATCGATGGTGCTGTCGGCGGCACGGGCGCAGATGCGGAGCAGATCCTTGACATGGAGAATGCCGACGATCTGGTCCGGGGTGCCTTCGTAGATGGGGATGCGGGTGTAGCCTTCCTCGTTGATCAGCCGGATGAGGTCCGGCACCGAGGTGTGCAGTTCGGCACGGACCATCTCCACCGAGGGGGTCATGATCTCGGAGGCGATGGTTTCGCGGAAATCGAAGATGGAATTGATCAGCCGCTCCTCATGGACGGAGATCAACCCCTGTTCCTCGCCTTCCTCCAGCAGTTCCTGGATTTCATGTTCCAGTTCTTCGGTGGTATCGGGAGCACCGCGAAAGCCGAGGGCGGATTTTACTTTTTCAAACAAGGACTTACTTGGGGGTTCCTCTCCAGAGGGCGCCGGACTGGCCGGCGAAGACTCCACAGTCTCCATACAGAATTGTATTCTCCTTTGCACGGTTCATGAACATGCATCCAAAGTAGGTGAACGACGTTGAAAGTTCAAGAAGTATTTCAGGACGGTTGGGGGTCTGGGGTGCTGGGCTCCCCGGCGGACAGGCCACCGATCGATGCGGTTTTGTCCAACCTTCCCTCTTGACGGTGGCGTACGGGTATGCTAATAGGTGCGCTCGCATTCACCGCCGGCTGGCCGTGGATTCCGTTTTTCTTGCAATTCCCATAAGGGCCGTTAGCTCAGCTGGTAGAGCAGTTGACTCTTAATCAATTGGTCTGGGGTTCGAATCCCTAACGGCCCACCATTAAATCAAGCACTTAGCGAGCAATCGCTAAGTGCTTTTTTATTTGGTGCTACCTCGGTGCTACCTTTGAAAAAAAAGTTGCTGCCGCAAGAGGACAAAAAAATCTCCCGCCGTTTCCGGTCAGGGGAATGCGCTACACGTTTATATGACCTCGACCTCCTCATCACCCGTTACATTGTAACGCCCTGGCAAACTCGTTGATAGCCTTTTCAACGACCTGTCGTTTGCTCATGCCGGTCTTGCCGACAAGACGCTCCAGGTTCGCCGTTGCATGTGGGCCGATCATTACTTGCAACCGGGTCAACAGATCTCCATCCGGATCTCGCAGAGCCTTTTCCCGGTATCGTCGTTGTCTCTCTGCCGCGCTCATAGGCATGGTATCACCTCCTTCTTGTTACACTGTAACAGCGCAAGACCTCGGCGGGTCCGACTGGTCGCTGCCCTGCATCGACACCGGTTGTGGCAAAGACGGTTGATTGAACCGGTACTCCGGCGGTGGATCCCCGTCCACCATCAGTGGCTCCATCGGTTCTGGATCCAGGCCATTATATTTTGACAATACGCTGTCCCTCTCGACCTTGTATCTCATACTCAATCACCTTTTCGCCGGCTGTGAGTAGCCCCATTCCTTTGTTGGATACTTGCGATGATTGCCATTCTGACAGACCGCGAGGATTAACCAACTTTTACTCCGTCGTCACTCCTCATCAAGCCCCTCAACCTCTATCCCGCGTTCAGCCAGCCAGGCCTTGCGCAATTCATAATCCGGCATCACCCTGCCAACTCGATTCCAAAAGAGCGGGGTATGATTGTCCTCGTGAAGGTGGGCGAGTTCATGTACCAGCACATATTCGGCAATGTAGGCAGGCAGCAGGATTGTTTTCCAATGAAAGTAGAGCCAGTCACCTTTCCCGCATGATCCCCACCTGTAGCCAAGGTCTTGCACCTTGACTCCGGCTGGAGCCACTTCCATCCGCCCTGTAAAGTGACCTAAACGCTTTTCAAGCCACTTCCTCCCCTGATGCGTGTACCAGCGAATGAAATGTTGTCTGCCTTCGTGACTGGCATCATGGCGCAGAAGAAAACGCCCTTGGTACAACCGCAAGGGCACATCAAGATCGTTGACCAATCGCAGGCGATAGCTCCGCCCAAGGTAGAGAAAGCCTTCCCCGTCGATGAATTGCTTTTTTGGGATAATGGCTTGCAAGCGGTCCTTTTCCGCCAGCTTGGAATAAATCCAGAATTTTTTCTCCCGCACAAATGCGCTCAACTGTTCTTCGGCAACGTCAGGGGGCGCCATGAGAATGAGTTGCCCATCCCGTTCCACAGTAATCTGCATGGTTGTACGGCGGGCGCTCCGCTTCAACTCAAAGCGCAGATCGTCCACGGTGAGCATCATATCACCATCAATTTGCTGGTGTTTGCCTTGGCGGTTGCCAGCAGTTTGTCGGCCAAAATGCCTGCCCTTTCCTGGTCCATGCCGGCATTGACCAACTGCGTGAAGACCTCCGTATTCAAAGCATCCTGGTCTGCGGCCTTGCGCGGAGCCCATAAATCGCGGTTCTCTTGAATTTCGGTAGCCATTACGGCCACCACCTCACCGGTCAATGTCTGCAAGGCCTTCACCTTTTCTTCCGTGAGCGGTTTGCCGGGATCAGTATGGGCGGCAGCCACCAGCCGCATGAACGGAGCGCAATAGCCGGGAAGCCCTGCGGTTAAGGGATCGTGCTTCTCCTCCTTCCCGGTCATTTCATCGATGATTTCCTGCAATTTCTTGAGCAAATCGTCCCAATGTTGGCCGCAACTTTTAAGAACCTGTTCCAGTTTCTTGGAAAGTGCTGCGTGCAGTTCCGGGTCTTCCTGGGCATGTTTCCTGATATGTGAGCGGATGGCATGCTCCATTTCCGAGGCCTTGGCCCGGTCACTGCCCTGACTGGAGGCATACTTGGCAAATTTGGGATCAGTCAGCTCAAGCGGTTGAATTTTCGGGTCAATGCCAAGGGAAACAACGTGTTCGTCAATCAACGCCCGCACCTTTTGCCCGACATCCTTGCCCAACTCCACAGTATCGCGGTACCGGTTGCGCGCTCTGGCATAGATATAGGCCAACTGCTTGGCGTCGCCGATGTAGGAAAGCGCCTCAGCCCTGGGCAGGATGGCATCGAGCAGGATCAAAAACTGTTTCAGCGCCACCGAGAACTGCGCCCGCAACTTGTCGTTGACCA
>JAUWAH010000186.1 GCA_030602145.1 Desulfobulbus sp. | reverse complement strand
ACGGTGTCATCGTCGCCACTTTTCTTTCCGGTCCACTCCTCGCCGGAGAGTGTCTTTCGTTTGCCCGATTCTTCCTGGGTTACGATTTCTATATTGTTTTCACCCAGAAAATCAAAGAGTTCCTCAATGGCACCCGGATCTTTAATCTGCTCGGGGAGGAGTTCGTTGAGATGTTGGAATGTGATGCAGCCTTCATCTTTTCCAGCCTCAAGAAGGTCATTTTTTATACCAGCGAGCACTGCCTTCTCCTTTTACTGTGCATGCACACAAAAGTGGTTTATGAGACAAAAAGAATTTTACAGTTTACTTATAAACGGTAAAAAAGCAATCGTAGAGTCTTGTCGATGGGGAAAAACGTTGAAGTGTTGGGATATTCGTTGAACGTACTCGGGAGCAACAAGGTTGAGCATGTTACCTCGGATGGGAGAACGGACTTGAATAATTTTACATTCGTAAACATTCTTCGGCAAAGGTCAAGCGGAATTTTACTGCCAATTTTTTCCCTTCCGGGCGCCGACGGCATTGGTGACATCGGGCCATCTGCCCTTGGGTTTATCGATTTTCTCAAAAAAAGCGGGCAACATTGTTGGCAGGTGTTGCCTCTTGGCCCCACGAGCCCTCTGTTCGGTAATTCTCCCTATATGAGTCCTTCGGCCTTTGCCGGCTCACCCCTGCTCATCAGCCTCGACCTGCTGGTCGAACAGGGATTGTTGCTGCCAAAAGAAAAGATGGGATCTTTTTCCGAATACACTGTCGATTATCCTCGGGTTGAACGATATAAAAACGCCATACTGAACCTTGCCTGGCAGCGGTTTCTCAACCGCCCCAACGGCAAGACGCTCTTGGCAGAGTTTGCCGCAACCCATTCCTGGTGTGTCGATTACGGATTATTCCTTGCCCTTAAACAACAATTTCGAGGTGCTCCATGGTTTGCCTGGCCAATGGCCCTGCGGCAACGGCACGTCGAGCCGCTTGCCCAAGCCGTTGAACTGCACAAGGCGCACATCAGCCGGACCCTCTTTGAACAGTATATTTTTTTCACTCAATGGCGAGCACTTCGTCAATATGCCGCCGATCAGGGTATCTCTCTCATCGGTGATCTCCCCATGTATGTCGCCCTCGACAGCGCCGATGTCTGGGCCAATCAGGAGGTGTTTTTCCTGGATAAAAGCAGCGGCGAACCTACCTATGTCGCCGGGGTGCCGCCTGACTATTTCAGTGCCACCGGACAACGGTGGGGCAACCCCCTCTATCGTTGGGAAACGACCGATCCACAGGTGCGCCAATCGCTCTGGAATTGGTGGGAGCAGCGGTTGCAACTCAATTTCTCCCTGGTCGATATCCTGAGAATCGATCATTTTCGCGGCTTTGCCTCCTATTGGTCCATACCGGCCACGGAGCAAACCGCCTTGAACGGCACATGGCGGGAAGGCCCTGGGTTACCGTTTTTCGAAGAGATGACCCGACGTCTCGGTGACATGCCGATCATTGCCGAAGACCTTGGTCTCATCACCCCTGATGTCGAAAGCCTGCTCCGGCAGTTGGGCTATCCGGGAATGAACGTCTTGCTGTTTGCCTTCGACGGTGACCCGAACAACAACTATCTCCCTTACAACATTCAAAAAAACAGTGTTGTGTACAGTGGTACCCATGATAATGACACCGCGGTCGGCTGGTATCTCAACCCAGAGATATCAACGTTAAGCAAACAGCGCGCCAAACGATTTGCCAATCGGACCGATGACGATGCAGGTTCATTTCATCGTGATCTGGTACACCTGGCCCTGGCCTCGCCAGCCAATCTTGCCATCCTGCCGATGCAGGATGTGCTCGGGTTCGGCAATGACTGCCGATTGAACACGCCAGGGACCGTTGAAAACAATTGGCAATGGCGATGCGCGCCACGATTTATCCATGACGAACTCGCCGCCTGGCTGTACAACATGACAGAACTGTTTGGCCGGCTGCCTTCATTGAAAAGAAAGGATACATCCGACACTTCATCTGGCAGTCTGAATGGTTTATGAAGGACCCGGCTTGTTCTTCGTTCCCCGGTCTTCAAGGTGTCCTGCGTCAGCGGCACACCGTTGCGTGCTGCAAAATGGATCTTGTAGCAGGTGAGGTTCATTCTCAATTGGAAAAATTCATTCATTCAATGTACAGTGACACTACATAAATTCATGCTCTGTTTTTCCCTGGGTGCCTCGGGTGCCCGTAACCCTCATCGAGGAGGACTGCCGTGGACAAACGAACGTTGCGATTGCTTCCGCTTTGCCTGATGCTGGCGCTGTTGGCAAGCGGGTGCGCAGGAACACAAACCACCGAGGTGGCCGAGGCGCCGGCCACCAAGGAAGCCGTTCAACAACCCCAGCAACTCATTTATGAGGGTGAGGTGGCCGGCTTTTCCGAACGCGCCAAAACCATTTCCGTCACCGTCGGCAAGGGCGACCAGGCCAAAGTGATGATGGTCAAATTCGACGAAAAAACCAAAGGGGTGAATCAAGTCGCCAAGGGCAAGGCCGTTCAGGTGTATTATGAGATGCGCGACAAGGATGCCTTTGCCACCGACATCCATTTGAAATTCGCCAAACTGCCTCCTGGAACAAAGGAAATTAAAACAGAGGAACTCAATAAACTGATCAAGGAAAAAGCGCCTCTCTTCTTGGTCGACTCCCGTCCTAAAATCCGCTTCGACCAATCGCACCTGCCCGGCGCCCATTCCATCCCGGTCCCCGAACTGGAGAAAAAACAGGCGGAGGTGCTCCCCAAAAACAAAGATATACCCATCGTTTTCTACTGCGGAGGGCCCACATGAGGCATGTCAACTGCCTCCGCCGGTCTGGCGAAGAAACTGGGTTATAGTGATGTACGCGTCTATCTGGATGGCGAACCGGCCTGGAGCAAGGCCAATCTGCCTACCTACTCCACCAATGAATTTGTCAAAAGCGGCAACATCGTGCTTATCGATACCAGGCCACGGGCAAAAGTCATAGCCGGAAGGATCAAGGGGGCATACAGTGTGCCCTTTGCGAACCTGGAGGACAAGCTGGATGATGTTCCCCGCAATGCCCCTATCGTCCTTTATGGCGGCAAGGAGGTGACGGAAGCTCTTTCCCTGGTCCGCGACCAAGAGTTCAACTTTGTCTCCCTTGTTCAAGGCGGTTATGAGGGATGGGTCAAATCGGGTGGCAAGACGGAAAAAGGCCCGGTTTTCGATACCGAGATTGTCTGGGTAAGGAAATTGGGCAAAGGCGAAGTGTCGGTGGCCGACTTCCGCAAGGCTGCATCTGGCGAAGACAAAGATGCCGTCATCGTTGATGCCCGCACCAAGGAGGAAGTCGCCGAGTTGGGCATCTTCAAGAACACGATCAATATTCCCTTGGACGAAATTCCAGCCCGTATGGATGAACTGCCCAAGGACAAAAAGATCTACGTGCACTGTTCAACCGGCGCACGGGCCGATATGGCCTACAGCGAGTTGGTGAAACACGGGTTTAACGTCAAATTCCTGCTACTCAATATCAAGGATGCCGAATGTGATTGCGAGATCATCAGACCCTGATCCCCTCGCCCCATAGGCATCGTCTTCGTCTCCAGGGGGGCTGCCCGCTTTAAGCAGGCAGCCCCCCTGATTCATTGTATTCGCACCAATAATAGATAGGCAGTTAAAGTTGGTGCAACTGCTCCAGCAGTTCACCCATAGCCGCCAGTTTTCCCCGCGCCACTTCCACCGAATTGTTGCGCCCGTCCGCTTCCATCTCAAGGGCCAGTTGCCGTATTCCCTCGATGCCGAGGCTGGCCGCCGCTCCCTTGAGACTATGGGCGGCGCGCATCACCGCAGCGGCGTCTCCCTGCGCCACTCCCAGCTGCAGCTGGTGGTAATCGCCGGCGGAGGATTCCTTAAACAGGGTGAGCAACTCTTCCAGCAGTTCCTCGTCACCGGCAGTCTGCTCCAGGGCAAATGCTTTGTTCCAATGTAAATCGACCATTTAACCAATTCTCCAGGTTAATTCTTTTTCAATGCCGATGGCGCTGCAGGCAATCTTGCACTGCGGCAAACGGAACCTTCCCCTCGCGAATACATTGCATCGTCCCCCCGTCGAGGCCGACAAGAGTCGAACCCGATCCACCGGGGGTGTTGCCGCCGTCCAGAATCAGATCGATGCCATCATCGAACATACGGGCCACATCCTCGGCCGATGTCGCGGCTGGAAAACCGGTCAGATTGGCACTGGTGGCGGTAATCGGACCACCAAAGGCTTCTATGAGTGCATTGGCCGTCTCGTTGGGCGACCACCGCACACCGACCGTACCGGTCTTGCCGGTCAATTCCGACGGTAGGGAGGGCAAGGCCGGGCACACCAGGGTCAATGGACCCGGCCAGAATTGATCGATCAGGAGGCGATACACAGCCGGCACCGAATCTGTTAGCAGGGACAACCGGCCGATTGCGTCAATCAAAACCAAAATCGGCAGTTGACGAGGACGCCTCTTGACCTGAAACAACCGTTCAAGGGCCTGACGATTGAACGGATCGACCGCCAGGCCATAGTAGGTTTCGGTGGGAAAGGCCACCAATCCCCCGGTGCGAAGCAGGGCAGCGGCGTGGGCGAGACCTGCCTTGTCGGCGGCAATCGGCCAGTTCACGCGCCGAGCGCCTGATTCTTTGCTGCAACCTCATCGGCCATCCTGCGGACATGCTGGTCGAGTTTCTCTTGCAGCATAGCATCGTCAATGCCGAGAATACGCAAGGCAAGGACCGCAGCATTTTTCGCTCCGGCCTTGCCGATCCCCATGGTGGCAACGGGGATACCGGGTGGCATCTGGACCGTGGACAGGAGTGCATCGAGACCGTTGAGCGAGGAGGCATCCAGAGGAACGCCGATCACCGGCAAGGTGGTGTGCGCAGCAAGCACGCCGGCAAGGTGCGCGGCCATGCCGGCTCCGGCGATGATCAGCTTAAGGCCGCGCTGTCTCGCCGTCCTGGCGTATTCGCAAGCCTGTTCCGGGGTGCGATGGGCGGAGGTGATGCGCAACTCGAAGGCAATGCCGACGGATTGGAGAAAATCCGCTGCGGCCCTCATGACCGGCAGGTCGGAATCGCTGCCCATGACAATACCGACAACCGGCCGCGATCCGGTTGTCGACAGGCGGGCCAAAGCCCGGTGGCCAATGTCGTGGCGCAAGTAACACCCCTGCCAATGAATCTCCTTGGCAGCCCGATAGGCGAGGTCGATAGCTTCCTGGATCGTCTCGCCCACCGCAGTTACCCCTAAAACCCGACCGCCGTTGGTGACAATGTGCCGGCCCTTGGTTGCCGTTCCGGCGTGAAACACTTCAACCCCCTCCACCTTGGCGGCCGCCGGCAAGCCGGTGATTGCCTTGCCGGTGGTATATCTGCCGGGATACCCTTCCGAGGCCATCACAACGCAAACCGTGGGCCGAGGGTCGATATCGATCTGTACCCGATCAAGGGTTCCATCGATGCAGGCGTCAAGAATGTCGACAAGATCGGATTTCAGACGCATCAGCAGCGGTTGGCATTCGGGGTCGCCGAACCGGCAGTTGAATTCAAGGACGTTGATCCGATCACCGTCGATCATCAGGCCGGCATACAGCATGCCTTTGTAGGGACGCCCTTCTGCGGCCATGCCGCGAATGGTGGGCAGC
>JAUWAH010000469.1 GCA_030602145.1 Desulfobulbus sp. | reverse complement strand
GCGCGGGGGCGTGGATTGAAACACCACCATTAAGTGTCACCGACCGGGCTAATGGAGCCACCGATGATCGGGTTAATGGAGCCAGTAAAACCTGGTGATTTTCCCTTTTTGGACGGGTGAATTTGTGGTCGTTTTTTACTGTTCGTCGAGCCGGTCTGCGGTGCGCAGGGAGAAGGGGGTGAAGCTGGCCGGCCGGCAGAAGAGGCAGCCGCCGCGGGCCCGGTTGGGACAGGGAATGCCTAGATCGAGGGGGATCTTGCCGATCGTTCGGCCATATCGTTGCCGGCAGTGGACACTGAAGGTGCGGATGCGTGGTCGGCTGACGGATTGCGGACCGGAGGTCTCGCCGTGCGGTCTGGTGAGAGGCAATGCCCCGGCTTCAGGAGACGACAACCGGCGTATCCGGCGCATCGAGGAGTTGGTAGTACCGTTCGCCGTCGCAGGACCGGCAGAGGATCAGGCCATCCCGCTCACGCTCGCGGCAGTCCTGCACCCAGTCGCCGCACCGGGCGCATTGGACGCGGCGAATCGGCCGGCCCGGCAGGTCGAAGGCCGGAATGTCCACCCTGACCTCCTGGAAAACGAACAGGTCCTCCAGCGGCATCACCTTGTAGGCTTCCAGTTGGCGCTGGTATTTGTCGACGATGTCCGGGCAGTACCCTTCGGACAGGGCTCTGGCCTCTTCGCGGGCCACTGCGCGAACGGCGCGGCCGGTGTCCAGGTTGACGAAGGTGGCGGCCATGACCCCGAAATCAAGCCAGCGTAGGCTGCGCTTGCCCAGGCTGCAGCCGGTGACCGATTGGATGGCGTCGGTGGCGCAGCGATCGATCTCGACCAGGACATAGAGTTTCTTCCTGTCAGCGCCCTTGGGATCGCCGATGCCGATCCGTTCCAGGGCGGCCATGGCCATGCGCACGCCGATCACCTGGCCGGCACAGATATGGCCATGGATTCGCGTCGATTCGGTCAGCAGTTGTTCGAAGGTGTCCATGAGATGGGTCCTGGAGCGACGGTTGTCCAAACCGGCGGCCAAGGCCGTCGGCAAAGGGGTATCGTTCCTTTTACCCCCGGTGGTCCGTCCTGTCAATCGGCTGTGGTGCGCAGATCCTTGATGCCCAGGGGCAGAGGATGGGCGATGGAGTCGAACAGCTCCCGGCAGAAATCGCAGCGGTCGCAGCGGTTGTCGCACTGGGAGAGCATGTTGGCGAAATCAAACGAAAGCAGCCGGTTGTCCACATAAAGTCGATCCGCCAGCCAGGACATGGCGTCCAACAGGTCAAGCAGGTTGCCGTCATATCGTCGGGCGCGATAAGCGGAGATGGCGTTGATCAGGAAATCGGGGCCCAGGGTGCGGCCGCAGAGCTTGATCGTGTCCGCATGGTAGAGGTAGAGGTCGACATCCTCGGGGCGGATGAAAGGCGATTGCAAGAGCCGGTGCGGCTGCTCGTCCAAAAGCCGCATGCAGCCGATGTCGCAGTTGAGGTGGTGGGTCCGGTCCCGGCCGTCGACGTTGGCCAGGGCGATATAGGCGTCATGGGAGAGCTTGTAGGGACAGTAGGACAGGCAGCCCTCGTTGGCCAGCAACTCCAGTTTGAGGCCGGGAATCTGCCGGTGGAGGGTCAGGCTGATCGAGGCCAGTTGATCGAGATTGCGGTTCAGCGAACGGTCGAGGATGATCTTGCCCGGCTGCCTGAAGCCGGTTGCCTCGATATAGGTCAGTTGGGCCTCGATCTTGTGGACCGAGTCGAGCAGGACATTGGCACTGGGCACCGCCTCCAGGCGGGCGGCAATATCCGGCGCCTCGTCGGCGAGTGCCTGCAGGAAGTAGTGGTCGCAGTAGACGATGCCGTCCAGAACCCCCCGGTCCAGGCAGTGGGCCAACTCGTCGAGGATCGGCCTGAGCAGGCGATGTTCGAGCAGCAATTCCGGCGTGTAGAACCGGCTGTTGAGCAAAGCGTATTTCTTGGCACCGGGCAACCGGGCCAGACCATCGATGGTGGTCTGCAGGGCGCTGGCCGGTTCGAGGCGGATGCGGCTGTCGAGGGATTGGCTGCGAGCCAGGCTGAAGTGGACACTGTCCAGGTCAGCGGCGCACTGGCCGAGAAACTCGACATACCTGTCTTCGGGAAGAAAAGGGACATTGAGAAACGGTTTCATGCAGATTCGATATGTTTGCGCAACAAAGCGTGCGGTTCGACACAGTGTAAGGGCGGTTCGGTGGTCACCATCACCAGGCAACCGGGGTTGGCCCGTTGGATCGGCGTGCCGTCCTCCAGGCGAAGCCCGCTGACGACCACCGCGACTGGTTCGATGTCGCGGCCCAGATATTCGATCCGGTCACCCACGGACAGGACATGCCGTGTTTCGATCAGCAGCGGATCGGCCGTACGGACGAGACCAACCGGTACCTCCTTCTGATCAAATCTCATTCTATCATACAACATGTCTTCGGATGAAGGGCTTGTGGCGAAAAAGTTTTCCGAGTGGCCGCGGGTGCCGATCTTGTTCGATTCCTTGCGAAAAGACTCGGGGAGAACCAGCCCATCCAGGTCGTTTCCGGAAAAAAGTTGTGCTTCGATCCAGTCCAGGGCGAG
>JAUWAH010000240.1 GCA_030602145.1 Desulfobulbus sp. | reverse complement strand
CATGAACGGATCGGCCAGTTTCTCCCAGACCACCCGATCGAGTTCGACCCGCTCGCCTTCCACAACCAGACGCACCCGTTTGCCCAGCCGCGAAGCCACATCGCGCATGGTTCGGCTGAGCCGTGACGACAGGGTCGACATGGGGCTCATGCGGGTCCGCATCATCTGGACCTGCAATTCGCGAATCACCCGGTGTTGGCGACCGATATCGCCACCAATGCCGCTGTACACTCCTCCCAGGTTGGTATGGATGGCGGCCACATCGATCGCCGATTCATTGAGCGAACGGATGATCAGGTTCAACTGGGTGTACCGATCGAGTTCCAGGGCGTCGAACTCGGCGAAACTCTGTCGGGTTTTGATGTCGGCCACGGCCTGATCAATCCGGGAGAAATGGTGCGAGAGTTGATCAAGCGCCTTGACCTCGAATTTGGTCTCCAACTCCAGGGCGATATCCTTCAACCTGCGGGAGGTCATCTCCATCTCGTCCAGGGCTTTCTTGAACAAACCCATATTCTGGTCAAAACCGCTGATGCCCACCAGCAACTCGTTGGCCAGATTGATGAGGACATCGAGTTGCGACTGATTGATGCGGATGGTCCGGGTCATCTCAGCGGCGGCGGCCAGAGGGGCGATCTCTTCGGGCTCTTGCTCGTCGCTGGTTTCCAGACCGGCATCCACCAAGGCGTGTTCCGGCACGATCGGCAAATCGACCGGTTCATCGAGGAGCAGCTCCTCCGGGAGATGCTCCCTGGTGAGCGTCAGCAATCGCTCAAGCAAGTTCGCCTGTCGATCCGATTCGGCAGCCTGGGGCGATTCCACCAGCAATCCGAGGAAGTCGAGGGATTCCGCCAAGGCGCCGACCACATCGGGGTCGATATGGCTGGCACCTTCATAGAGCCAGTCGAGGAAGTCTTCGACCCCATGGGCATACACGGCGATGTCGTTCAAACCGATGACCGCCGAAGCACCTTTGATGGTATGCACGGCGCGACGGATCTTGCGGATCTCTTCTTTTTGTTCGGGGGAAAGAGCCACCCGCTCGGCGGTCTCATTTTCAAGAAGCTGCAACGAACGGTGCAGATGCTGCAAATGTTCTTCGGCCTCCTCGAGAAAACCCTCCCGAAGCAGCTGTTTCTCTTCCTCACTGAAAAGGCTTCCCTGCAAGGATCCTTCCCCACCCGCTTCTCTTGTTGTGTCCACCGGCGGCGTGGTCGTTTCGATGGCCTCGAGGATCGCGTCACTCAGTGCATCCGACCCCGTCGAGACAGCAGGCGCGCCCTCCCCTGCCGACATACAGGCCTGCAATCGGGTGAGCAACAACTCCGCCTGTTGGTCAACGAACTGGTCTGGGGCGTAGATCATGGTCGCCAGCATGTCCAGGGATCCGGAGAGCGGCAACACCATTTCCTGATCCATCTGCACGGCTGTCTCAAACAGCCAATCCAGTACATCCTCGATCAGGTGGCCATAGGCGGCAAGATCGGTGAGCCCGATGACCGCGGCGGCCCCTTTGATGGTATGGACGGATCGACGAATGGTGCGAATGGTCTCACGCAATTCACTGTCGATGGCCACAACCCCGACCACCTTGCGCTCCAGATACTGCATGGATTGATGCAAGGATTCGAGGTGCTCTTCGGCTTCGGCCTGGAATTCACCGAGCAGTTCGTTGTCAAGGTCGTCTTCGGATGGGCCGGTCGAAAACAAGTCGTCGCCGGCGGCCAACGGTGGCGTCCCTTCTGCAAACAGGAGACCGCCGGGACCGGCGACGGTATTGAACTCGGCTTCCGTACGGGCAATCAGGTCGGCTTCATCGACATCGCTGCCCTGCTGCAGGGCAACACAGAATTCGTCGATCCGATCCACCGCCGACTCCATCGTCGGCAGCAGCTCGGCTGTCATGGGCAGGCGGCCTTCCGCCATAGGCTCGAGCGCGTTTTCCATGCAGCCGGCAATCCGACTCAATCCGGCGATTCCGACCATGGAGGAAGCACCGCGGATGATATGGGCCAGTCGGTAGAGTTCCTCGATTGTCTCCCTTTTGCCAAGATTCGATCGCAACTCAACTATACCCGCCCGCATCGTCGGAATATAGGCCTGCACTTCCTCGATATATCCGGCGAAGAAATCATTCTTCTCCTGCGCCATCCTCACTCTCCCGGTGCAATGCATCGCTCAGGGTGCCTGTCAGTGCTGCTGCCATTTCCTGATCAGGGACGAAGAACCAATTTGCTGATAATCCAGAACACAGATTGTCCGATTGTCCTGGGTGAACACCCCTTTGAAATAAGGAGCCAACCGTGTCAGATGCTCTCCCGTTTCCCGGCTGAAGGGCACAAGGGGGTCGTGTTGCTCGTCAATGTTGACGATACCGCTGATCCTGTTGACCTGCAGACAGAACTTGAAATCCTGCTGTTTGAAGAGGACGTAGGACCAATGAAGAGGCGGCTGGTCATCCTTGAATCCGAAGAGTGCCTGGAAATCGACCACCGAGAGGATTTCCCCCCGGATCTGCACGATTCCCCTGACCCAGAGCGGAAGGTTTGGCAGCGGTGTCACCGGTGGCAACACGCCGATCTCCTGAATCGAATCGATGGAAAGAGCCATCTCGTTCTCACCGAGCAGGAAAGAAATGTAGGGTTTCTTTCTCCTGATCGTCTGCGAGGCCCTTTCCTTGATGAACGCCTCATCGTGCGCTACGGCAAGCGCTGTCTCCCTATCAATGGTGGCGAGAAGCGCCTGCAGGGAAAGCTCGGCGGAAGCCGTATCCTGGTGGGTGGACAAATCGGCCATTTTCAGCCTCAATCAGTACGTGCGGTTTTTCGCATCATGGCAACCTTGTAAAAACCCATGAAAACAAGAGCCTGCCGCAGATGAAACGGGCGTCCCGAAACATGGGACATCGTCCGCGCGGCTTATACGTGAACAAAAACCCTTTAGAATAGGAAGTTAACCCAGCAGCTTGACCGCCGTGGCAAAAAGTTCGTCGCTGTCGAAAGGCTTGGTCATGTACACATCTGCCCCCTGCTTCTTGCCCCAGAATTCATCGCTTTTCTGATTCTTGGAGGTCAGGAGAATGACCGGTAAATCCTGATGCATCGTCTTGATTTTACGACACGCCTGGAATCCGTTCAGTTTGGGCATGATCACATCCAGCACCACCAGATGAGGCTGTTCACTCTCCACCATGGCCACCGCCTCCTCGCCGTCGACGGCGGTGATCACTTCGTAGCCGTTTTCCTCGAACGGTGCCCGCATCATGTTGAGTTGGGTGGGGCTGTCGTCAACAACCAAAATTTTTCCTTTTGCCATCTCTACTGCTCCTTCTCTGTCTCAGTACGTAGTAAATGCACTCTGCGGTTGAATATGTTTTTCGATCTCGGCAATCATCTTGTCCGGATCGAACGGTTTGGTCAGATAGGCGGACGAGCCCGCCATTTTGCCTTTCATCTTGTTGATGAAGCCATCCTTGCTGGTGAGCATGATCACTGGGATGTCCTTGAACTCCTTGTTGCCCTTGATGATCGACAGGATCTTGTAGCCATCCATTTTCGGCAGGATCACATCGAGCATGATCAGATCGGGCCGCTCCTCGCTGATCTTGCTGAGCGCTTCGAGACCATCGGCAGCCTCCACAACCCTGTAGCCGCGGCGACTGAGGGTGATCGAAATCACTTTCCTGGTTGTTGAACTGTCCTCCACCACCAGGACCATTTTCTGTTCCGCCACCAATGGGGTTTCCTCGGTGGCGTGTATCTCCGCCCGAACATTCTGGTCGGGCTGTTCGTCCACCGACTGCCTGGCCAAGTGATCAAGCAGCAGTTTCAGTTGATTGGCGAACAGCGCCTTGTCCGGAGCCATTTTAGAGGTCTTGTCGAGATAGGCCAGAGCGTCTTGATAATTGCCGGTGTTGATGTTGATCAATCCGAGACAATAGAGGGAAATCAGACTGCGAGGATATTTCCTCAGAATCCGGCCATAGCGTTCCCGGGCGATTTCAAGGCAGCGGGTATTGGCCGCCCCCGATTGCGCCAGGGTTTCGCGCGAGATGATCAAGTGCCCCCGGCAGTAATGGCAGGTGGTGACACTTTTGTTCATCGGAGCCCAGCAGAAATAGCATTTCCTGACCACATCTTCGCTCAGGTGCCGCTCAACCGCCTCGATTTTCTCTTTTTCCTCCCGCACCAGAGGGTTGTCCGGTTCCAGGCTCATCGCCATCTTCACGGCCTTCTTCATGATGCCGACATTGCCCTGAATCCGGGAGTACCAGATCCAGGCCGATGGATTGTTACGATTTTTTTTCAGATAGGTGACCAACCCGGCATGGGCCTCCTTGTATTGCTGCTGCTCTGCCTTGTCGATGGCCGCGGCCAGAATGTGGTCTCCCGATTCCTCCAGAGCACTCTTGCGATCATCCTTGAGCTTGGAAACTTCAAGAAGAATATTGATTAGCGAATGGGTGATTGTTCGACTGCTGGCCCGCAGTGAATACAGTTCGATCTGGACATCCTCCCAGAGAAGAATTTCCATCGCGGCTTTGAGCCCGGTGACTTTTCCAAGTTCGGCATGGATGAGTTCGCCATGTTCGACATCCAGCAAGCCGACCTCACCCTCCTTCATCACCCGCAAGGTCTGGGATTTCTTCTCCATGGAAAAAATCTGCAAGATATTGTCTAGGGAGAATCCGTCGATTTTTTTTGTCGTCGTCACCATCGTGTTTCCTGAAAACCGCTGCGTTACACTGCTTTTACTTTGGAAAAGGAGCTGACTGCCGGCCCGGGACAAGTGATTCTTAACCGTCCGTGGTTCAGTTCAGCCACGGACTGGACATCGACGGCCGCTGAGGCCGGCGGTGGCCAACTCTGCGTCAAGAGTCGACGGTTTGTCG
>JAUWAH010000405.1 GCA_030602145.1 Desulfobulbus sp. | reverse complement strand
TAGGTGCCGGTCTCGATCCGGTCCGGAATGATGGTCGCCTCGGTGGCCTGAAGCCGCTCGACTCCGCGGACAACCAGCCGATCCGTCCCCTTGCCCTCGATATCGGCACCCATGGCCACCAGCATGTCGATGAGGTTGCCGACCTCCGGCTCCTTGGCGGCATTCTTGATCACCGTCTCCCCCCGGGCCATGACCGAGGCCATGAGGATGTTCTCGGTCCCGGTCACGGAGGGGATGTCGAAGTAGACGCTCCCGCCCCGCATCCGTCCCTCGACAACGGCCTCGACATACCCCTGCTCCAGGCGGGTGGTCACTCCCAACTGCTCGAACCCCTTGAGATGGAAATTGATCGGCCGGGCGCCGATGGCGCATCCGCCCGGCAGCGAAACCCTGGCAAAACCCGATCGCGCCAGCAGGGGCCCGAGGACCAACACCGAGGCGCGCATGGTTTTCACCAACTCGTAGGGTGCCTCCACCCCGGTGAGGCGATCGCTGTCGATCCGTATGGTCGTGCCGGTCCGCTCCCAGCGAGCACCCAGGATCTCCAGGAGGGTGAGCATGGTTCTGGTATCGCGGAGATCGGGAACATTGTGCAGAATGTGGTTGCCCGGCGCAAGCAGGGCCGCGGCCATCAAGGGAAGCGCGGCGTTCTTGGCGCCGCTGATACCGATGGTCCCGAATAGGGGCGTTCCACCCTCGATGAGCAGTTGATCCATGGCAGTCTCGGATGTCGTGAAGAAAGAGATGAACGGTGAGTTCCCTCACCGCGGTATATGCCGTGCCTGCACCACCCGAGGCCGGCCGGCCCAGTCGTCGATAATGCGGACATTATCATAGGGGAGGTTCGTTGCTTCGAAGATTGCCGCCGCCGCCCTCCCCTGGTCGGCGCCGATTTCACAAAACAGCAGCCCGCCGGGCCGAAGATACGGCACCGCTTCCCCGGCAATCCGCTCGATACAGTGCAACCCGCCGGGACCGCCCGACAGCGCCAGGCGCGGCTCGGCCAGACTGACCTCGGGCTCCAGGGTGCCGATCGCCTCCTCGGCCACATACGGCGGATTGCTGACAATGAGATCGAACGGACAAGCGGGGTGCAGGGGGGCGAACAGGTCGCCGGCCACCAGCAAAACCCTTCCGGCAGCATCGTGGCGGCTGCAATTGACCGCCGCTACCCGCAGGGCTGGCTCGGAAATGTCCACCGCAACCACGGGACATGCCAACTCCCTGGCCAAGACCACCGCGATCACGCCGCTGCCGGTGCACAGGTCCAGGGCACGGGAGACACCGGTCTTCCCGCATGCCGCCAGGACCTGTTCGAGCAGGAATTCGGTCTCCGGCCGGGGAATGAGCACGGTGGGCGACACGGTAAACTTCAGGGACCAGAATTCCTGGACGCCGGTCAGGTGTTGCAGGGGAATTCGTCGGCAACGTTGCTCGACCAGCTGCCGGTAACGGGTCACGGTTGCCTCGTCCAGCGGTCGATCGAAGCGCAACACCAACTGGCTCCGACTCATTTTGGTCAGGTGCTCTAGCAGCAGGCGGGCGTCCAATTCGGCTTCGGCGACGCCGGCCCGCGCAAGGTCAAGGGCAGCCTCAGCCAGCAGTTGGTCGATCCGCATGGGCAGCGATCAGTTCGACGATTTGAGCGCCTCGGTCTGATAATGAGTGATGATCGGCACGATGACGTCGTCCACCATGCCGGCCATGACCTGATCGAGACGATAGATGGTCAGGTTGATGCGATGATCGGTAACCCGACCCTGGGGAAAGTTGTAGGTGCGGATACGTTCGCTGCGGTCGCCGGTTCCAACCTGGCTTTTGCGGTCCTCGGAAATTTTGTCGTGCCGCTCCTGCTCCATGCGGTCCAGCAACCTGGCCCGCAGGACCTGGACGGCTTTGGCCTTGTTCTTGTGCTGGGATTTCTCATCCTGGCAGGTGACCACCAGACCGGTGGGCAGATGGGTGACCCGGACCGCCGAGTCGGTGGTGTTGACCGATTGCCCCCCGGGCCCGGAGGAGCGGAAGACGTCAAACTTCAGTTCGCTGGGCTCGATGTGCAGATCCACCTCTTCCGCCTCGGGAATGATGGCGACGGTCACCGCCGAGGTATGGATGCGGCCCTGGGTTTCGGTATCGGGGACCCGCTGGACCCGATGGACGCCGGACTCGTATTTCAGGCGGGAGTACACCTGCTGACCGCTCACCAGGGCGATGATCTCCTTGAACCCGCCGATACCGATGGGGTTGGAACTCATCACCTCGACCCTCCACCCTTGCGTCTCGGCATAGCGACTATACATACGAAACAGATCGGCGACAAAGAGGGCGGCTTCGTCACCGCCGGTCCCGGCCCTGATTTCCAGGAAGATATTCTTGTCGTCGTTGGGGTCCTTGGGGAGCAGTCGAATACGGATCGCCTGTTCCAGTTCCACTTGTTTCCGGGCAAGCTCTTCCACCTCCTCCTTTGCCAGGACGACCAGTTCGGGATCGTCCTGCTCGCTGCGGATCAAATCCTGGCTGTCGCTTATCTGATCGCAGACCGAGGTGTACATGCCATACAATTCGGCTATTTTCGCGACCTGGGCGTGCTCGCGGACCACTTCCCGGTACCGGCGCTGATCGTTGACCAGCATCGGATCGGCAAGCTGTCGCTCCAGCTCACCCAGCTTTTCGTCGATGTCACGTAGATTATCGAACATCCCGGAAGATGGACGGGAAAAGAAAAACCCTCATGACGAAACCGGACACACTGTCCTTCCCTGGACGCTGCTTTCGGCAGCGCACCAAGGCAGGGGCGGACAGTTTGCCACCATCAGGAGGGAGGAAGAAACGAGGGTGCCGGATTATTTCTTCTTGGTGCCCTGATATCCGGCATACTTTTTCTTGAACTTCTCAATACGTCCGGCGGTATCGATTAATTTCTGTTTGCCCGTGAAAAAAGGGTGGCAGGCGGAACAGATTTCGACCCGCATCTCGCTTTGCACCGAACCCAGTTCGAATTCGCTGCCGCAGGCACAGATGGCGGTCACTTTATTGTATTGAGGATGGATATCTGCTTTCATGGTAACACTCCTTAATAAATAACCTCACATGCGGTCGCAAGGGCGACAATATAGCGCC